>JBCBEA010000042.1:0-13314 GCA_038529195.1 Cyanobacteria bacterium J06600_6 | reverse complement strand
TCCGCGACCGAAGGAAGTCCTTTAGGGCAACGTAACTGTCTCGCAATTGTCCATTATTTAAACAGATCGATGAGGTGCGTAGCATCAGTTAGTAATCAAGCAATCCAGGTTCCAAACTAATAATAATCTTTGTATTACTCTCAGTTTTGGCGATAACGTACGCCATAAATATGGGCAAAATAGGATGCAATTATAAATCAAAGATTATGTGCTGCGATCGCTTATTTAGATTCATCTTAACGGGTTGTTTCTGGAGTACCATGCTGACTCCGACAGTCTCTCAAGTCATTCCAGACAATACCTTAGATACAGAAAGCTCGATCGTTACGGCGGATGACTCAGAAATCGCTGATTTAATTAAGGGAGGAGCAGTCCGAGGTACAAGTCTGTTCCATAGTTTTGAGGAGTTTGGAATTACAACTGGCGAGCGGGTATACTTCGCTAATCCTAACGGAATTGCCAATATTTTATCTCGGGTAACGGGGAACAACGTCTCAGAAATTCTTGGCACGTTAGGGGTAAAAGGATCGGCCAATTTATTTTTGCTGAATCCTAACGGCATCGTTTTTGGCGAAAATGCAGCTTTAGATCTTAATGGCTCGTTTCTGGCAACAACTGCCGATAGTTTTGAGTTTGCAGAAGACGGCTATAGTTACGCTGCTACCAATCCTGATTTGCCACCCTTGCTCAAGGTCAATATTCCTGTTGGTTTACAGTTTGGTTCCAACGCAGGTGAGATAGAAGTCCAAGGTACAGGACATAACTTAATTCTCAATCCTCAGCTAACTATTAATCGAATACTGCGCGAACCTGAACTAGGATTGCAGGTAAGAGAGGGTAATACCCTCGCTTTAGTTGGTGGTGATATTAACCTTCGAGGCGGAAATTTAACCGCACCAGGGGGGAAAATTGTCTTGGGTAGCCTTGGTCAATCAGCAAAAGTAGATCTACAACTTCGTAATAGAGAGATTGCCTTTGATTTTCAAAACTCACATACTTTTGGTGACATTGAATTAGCTGGCTCTAGTTCTCTAGATCTCAGTGGCGATCGCTCTGGTAGTTTACATCTCCAGGCAAAAAATATTAGCCTAGTTGATAATTCCGTCATTATTGCCAATACTCACGGTTCGGATAATGGGGGAAAGCTAGATATTCGAGCGACAGATAGGTTTAAGCTAGTTGGCAGTGCCAACAGCGATTTTCCCAGCGCCATCTTTACTCAGGTAGCCTCAGAAGCAACGGGAAACGGTAGTCAGATTGAGCTCAACGCCACTGAATTTCAGCTTCACGACAATGCAATTATCATCAGCAGTACGGAAGGGAGTGGAGATGCAGGAGAAATTAATCTTCAGGTACAGCAGGCAGATTTGGCAAACACGACTGGTCAGACTTTTTCAGCTGGCACTGGTTTGATTTCTAAGGTTGGCAGAAATGGAACAGGCAAAGGAAGTGATATTAGAATTGACGTGGAAACTGGCGATACCAGTGATTTGACTGCGGTAATAACCCAAGATTCCGAACTTATAAATCCAGGAGAGTTGCAGCTACAGAATGGAGCAAAAATTACGCTGCTTAACGATGGTCAGGGCAAAAGTGGAAATTTATTTCTCAACGCGGAACAGCTAGATATTTTGGGAGCCAGATCTAACCAAAACATCCCTAGTGCAATTAATACCCGAGTTGATTCAAAATCTAGTAGCGCTGGTGGTAATTTAGACATCAACGTCAACAGTTTAAATATAGAAGATGGTGGTCAAATAAGGTCTAGCACTGATGGTAGCGGTGATGGCGGTGACATTGTTATCGCCGCGAATCAAATCGATATTTTTAGTTTGTCCACGGAGACAAACTTTCTCAGTAGCATCACTACTTCAGCAGCGCCTGGTGACTTTACGGTTACAGGGAATGGAGGAAATGTAACTATTACTGGCGATCGCCTAACCGTAGCGGAGAAAGGATTTATTAGGTCGGAAGCGAAAGGATTGGGAGATAACGGCAACCTCCAGATCGATACCAACACCCTGATTTTAGAAAATGGTGGTTATGTTAGTTCAAACAACGATGGTTTGGGAAATAGTGGCAGGTTATTAGTTAACTCCCAGAACACTACTGTTACTGGCGCGGATAATAGTCAGGCAAGCGGTTTATTCGCTAGCGTTACTAGGATCGAAAATAATCAAACTACCGCCAATAAGGATGTTCTCCCAGGTCTAGAATTAGACGCACAAAATGAACCAGAAACAGCAGCAGTTGAGTCTAACTTTCTAGTTAATAGCTCGAATTTAAGTATCCAAAACGGCGGTAAAATTGTTAGCTCGACTTCTGGCATTGCTGATGCGGGGGATCTGAGGATTGTCGCGACCGACACTTTGGAAATCATAGATGGGGGAGAAGTTGGTAGTTTTACGTCTGGAAGTGGTAATGCAGGAAATCTGGGTCTTGAGGTGGGTAATATTCGCATCGGCATCAGCGAGGAATCTAGAGCTAACTTTGATGGGGACGAATTGACAAAAATTGTGCCAGGAAGCTTGTTTAGCCGAGTGGAAGAGAATGCTCAAGGCAACGGAGGACAAATAAATGTTGTCACTCAAGACCTGCAACTTGACTATGGTGGACAAATTTCTGCTAACACTTCAGGAGCAGGTAATGCGGGAGATATTATTCTCAATGCCAAAAATGTTACTGTGCAGGACTCCATTGAACTTGATGGCGTACGTCGAGGTATCACCAGTGGAGTTGAATCGACCGGCATTGGTAATGGTGGAGAAATTAAAATTAATGTCGATCGCGATCTTGTCGTGTCTAGAGGCGGTTCGATTGGAGTGGACGCAAGGTCAGCGAATCTAGACCCTGAAATTGAGATTGCAGCAGGTAGTATTAATATCAAGGCGAGCAATATTGTCATAGAGGATTTTATAGATTCAGAAACAGTAGCCGAATTTGCCCAGTCTAGTTCTCTCGCATCACATATTTCTGCATTCTCCGAAGGCAGCTCTAATTCAGGCGACGTGAGGATCTCAGCAGCCAAGCTGAGTATTACTGACGTTTCGGAAAGAGCACTTGCTGATCGAGCAGGGATCTTAGTCCGAAATAAAGATCTAGGTAGTGCGGGCAATATTGCTATTGACGTTGGAGAATTGATCTTGGTGGGGGGACAGCTAAATGCGGAAGTTAACTCAGGACCGCGAGGCAATGTAAGTCTTAAAACCCAAAGCATTGATATTTCCGCTCAGGGAGGGATCAATACTCAGGCATCTGGAAGAGCTACTAGTGGAAATATTGATATTGATAACGCCACCAGTATTTTTCTTGAAAATAGTAAAATTGTTGCCGATGCTGTTCAGGGTAATGCAGGTAATATTCAGATTGACACAGTCGGGCTGTTTCTCGACCCCAATTCGGAAATTACTGCTAGCTCTAAGTTGGGTATTGATGGAGTCGTATCACTCAATACTTCTTTTGATGCAGGTCGTAATTTAGGGGATGCTTTTCCCCAAAAACCTCTAGACTCAGATATTAAATCACGGCAAAGTTGCGAGGCAAATGACGATAAAAATAACTTTGCCTATATTGGTCGAGGTGGTTTACCCATAAATCCTTTTGCTCATCTAGGGTCAGAGGATGTACTCGTTGATTGGCAAGAAACAGATACTACGGCAGATTACCAAACTAGTTTTAATCTTCAGCAAGAAACTAGCAGAATCTATAGTTTAAATCGGTTCTTAGTAGAGCAAAATGATACTAACCATAAACTACAAGAAGCTCAAGAATGGCAAATAAACTCAGCCGGCAAAGTCGAACTAATTGCCACGGCCGACCAAACTGTCTTGACTGAGCTTGGCGATCGCTGCCATGCTGTCAACTAGAGCGAATTAATCGAGAAGCTGATTCAACGATATCCATGGATCACTTAAAAAAACTTAAATAATAAACATAAAACTATAGTCCTCTACCCCTGCAAGATATGGGTTCTAAGAATTCAGATAGTGTTAGGATCGAATGACGAGAAAAAGAAGCGAAAAAATAAGGAACAAACTCAATGCAGGAATTTGATAAGTCGATATCTTTCGATGGTCGTGATATTAGGCTTAAAGTAGGCTTGCTCGCACCACAGGCAGGCGGTTCGGTATTGGTAGAATCTGGCGACACGGCAGTTTTAGTTACAGCAACCAGAGCCAAGGGCAGAGAAGGAATCGATTTCTTACCCTTGATGGTAGATTACGAAGAAAAACAATATGCAGCAGGACGCATTCCTGGCGGATTTTTTCGACGAGAAGGTCGACCAGGAGAGAAAGCGATCTTAATTAGTCGCCTGATTGATCGCCCGATGCGACCCCTATTTCCCCAGTGGATTCGAGATGATATTCAAATTGTTGCCACAACCCTGTCCATGGATGAAGATGTTCCCCCCGATGTCTTGGCGGTAACGGGTGCTTCGATCGCTGTTCTGCTTGCCGAGATTCCGTTCCAAGGTCCGATGGCAGCGGTACGGGTTGGTTTAGTCGGAGATGACTTTATTCTCAACCCCACCTATAAAGAAATTGCCAAAGGTGATTTGGACATTGTGGTAGCGGGGACTCCCGACGGCATTGTGATGGTTGAGGCTGGGGCAAACCAGCTACCAGAGCAGGATGTAATTGAGGCGATTGACTTTGCCTACGAAGCAATTCAAGAGTTAATTGAGTCTCAGCGGGAATTGATTAAGGAACTAGGAATTGAGGTTGTCACAGCAGAAGCTCCAGTTGAAGATGAAAGCCTAATTAATTTTATTAGCGATCGCGCTACCACTGACATTAAGAAAGTCCTTTCTCAGTATGACTTTGACAAGAAAGCTAGAGACGAAGCCTTAGACGAAATTAAGCAGACTAAAGTCATCGAGGCGATCGCCGAATTGCCTGATGACGACCCGATTGCGGTTGCGACATCTGAAGATTCAAAAGCGATCGGCAAAGCATTTAAAAAGCTCACCAAAAAGCTGATGCGCAGTCAAATTATTGAGGACGGTATCCGAGTTGACGGCAGAAAGCTAGATCAGGTGCGACCAATCTCTTCGCGAGTCGGCATTTTGCCCAATCGAGTCCACGGCAGCGGTTTATTTAGGAGAGGTTTAACCCAGGTACTTTCGATCGCAACTTTGGGAACTTCAGGGGATGCCCAAGATACCAGAGATGATTTAACAATCCAGGACGAAAAACGCTATCTGCACCACTACAATTTTCCAGCCTATTCCGTGGGCGAAACCAAACCGATGCGTTCTCCTGGACGAAGAGAAATTGGACACGGTGCTTTAGCTGAAAGAGCTTTGCTGCCTGTCTTGCCTAGTGCGGAAGATTTTCCCTATGTACTACGAGTCGTATCGGAAGTGCTGTCTTCCAACGGTTCAACTTCGATGGGTTCAGTCTGTGGTTCAACTCTCTCACTAATGGATGCAGGTGTGCCATTAGCAAAACCCGTTAGCGGTGCAGCCATGGGACTAATTAAAGAAGCGGATGAGGTTAGAATCCTGACCGATATTCAGGGTATTGAAGACTTCCTCGGCGATATGGACTTCAAGGTAGCAGGCACGGATGTGGGCATCACGGCTCTACAGATGGACATGAAAATTACTGGTTTATCAATGGAGGTAATTGCTCAGGCTATTCAGCAGGCTTTACCCGCACGCATTCATATCCTGGAGGAAATGCTCAAGGCGATCGATAAACCCAGAGAAGAGCTATCTCCTTATGCACCTAGACTCTTAACCATGAAAATAGATCCCGATCTGATCGGCATGGTAATTGGACCTTCAGGTAAAACTATTAAAGCGATCACCGAACAAACAGGCGCAAAAATTGATATTGAAGATGACGGTAAGGTAATCATTGCTGCGGTTGAAGCGGAAAAAGCGGATATGGCTCGCAAAATGGTGTTTAATATCACCCGTAAGCTAAACGAAGGAGACGTTTATCTTGGTAAAGTTACCAGAATCATTGATATCGGTGCATTTGTCGAAATTTTACCAGGCAAAGAAGGCATGATCCATATTTCGCAGCTAGCTGAAGGCAGAGTTGGTAAGGTTGATGATGAAGTAGCGGTGGGCGACGAAATCGTCGTGAAAATTCGCGGTTTCGATCAAAAAAATCGCCTGAACCTAACCCGATTGGGTATTCATCCAGACGAAGCTGCTGAAGCTAGAGCTGCAGCGATGTAGTTAGATTCAATTTATTCCCTGGGGGCAAGATAATACTTGCCCTTTCTGAGGACAGTCAATTAGGTTAGAGGAATAGCCTTAACTCTTTTAGTAGCCAAAACTCTAATCTTAACTTCGAGTTCGTTTTGCATCGACTCTGTATTGCCACCCAGTGCGGTTTGGGGCTTTGCCATCACATCAACCGCACCAGCTTTCATCACTTCATAGATGTTATCAACATCCGATTTCTGTACGGCGTTGCTTAAAACCAAGATTGGTGTGGGACTGTTCGCCATCACCCGCTTGGTAAACTCTAAGCCATCCATTTGAGGCATTTGTAAATCGGTACAGATCACATCAGGACTCAATTGAGCAACTAAGTCTAACCCTTCTTTACCATTAGCAGCTTTACCAATTACTTCAATATGACGAGAAGAAGCAAGCATCTTTTCGTAGATATTGATTGCAACTGCAGAATCTTCAACTACCAGTACTCTAATTTTAGGCATAATATTTTCGCTTAATTAACGTTGTGTTTTGCTATGGTCGTAGAGGAAGAGATTAGCATTACTAGAGGCTTCCCCCCCGCCAGTACCCGAAATCCGAGGCTAACGGCAGTAGTTGAGTTTGAGTGAGAATTAACAAACATTGTTTAGAATTAGAAACGATAAATTATTAATAAAAAAATTAAAATATTAAGGCAGAGGAATAGAAGAAACTTGTTTAGCAGACACTACTCTAATTTTGGTAATCAGTTCTTTCTGCATAGATTCAGAATTATTTCCTAGAGCAGTTTGGGGTTTTGCCATAACATCGACAGCACCAGCCTTCATTGCTTCATAGATTTTATCTACATCAGTTTTTTGGACGCTGTTACTAAGAACCAAGATTGGTGTGGGATAGTTAGCCATTATCTGCCTGGTAAATTCGATTCCATCCATGGTTGGCATCTGCAAATCGGTACAAATTACGTCGGGATTGATTTGACTAGTCAAATCCAGTCCTTCTTTACCATTGCTAGCTTTGCCGACTACTTCAACATGCCGTGAAGAATTAAGCATTTTTTCATAGATGTTGATTGCGACGGGAGAATCTTCAACTAACAAAACTTTGATTTTTGACATGATATTGGCAATAGTTATTCAATTAATGGTGAGCATAAATTAGTTGTTCGAGAGTCTCGAACAGCAGCTGTTGATTGAAATCGCCTTTAGTAAGATAGGCATTAGCTCCAGCTTTCTGCCCCCGAAGCTTATCTTCAGGAGAAGCCAGGGTAGTAATCAGGACAATCGGTAGGCGATCGTACTGACTATCGTTTCTAATTGCTGCCGTCATCTCAAGACCAGTCATTTGTGGCATCTCCACATCCGAGAGAATAACGTCAAATTCTTGGGTCTGTACCTGCTGCAAACCAAGCAAGCCATTTTCGGCGATGGTAACGTTGTAGCCCCGACCTCTTAATAAGCGCTCCATTTGAGTGCGAATAATGATCGAATCTTCCACTAACAACAGTCTATTTTTGGAGATCGCCTGTTCGACACGAGGAACAACGCTCTGCCAGCTGCCGTTACGTAAAGAATGAAGTAGGTCGCTCGGGTTAAGAATCATACATACTGCACCATTACCCAAGATTGTGGCTCCAGAGATGTTTGGTACTCTTTTTAGTAGCTTACTTTGTGGTTTTAAAACTATGTCCTGGCGATCTACAAGATTGTCAACAAGCACTCCAAAGCGATCGCTGCCAACCTGAAGCACAATACAGGAAAGATAATTTTTTTGACGTTTATTTTCTGATTCAGGTAACTTAAGCAAACTAGCCAGAGAGGTAACAGAAAGAGGTCGATCTTCAAAGTTAACTGTGGTTTTACCCTCAATCTCGTAAAGTTCCTGAGGAGTTAGGGTAATCATTGTCTGAATAAACTCTAGGGGCAGAGCATATAAAGTCTCTGTAACTTCTAGAATTAGAACTTTGGTTGTCGCCAAGCTAGTGTTTAAACGTACCTGAAACTTACAGCCTTGACCCAAGTCTGAATTGACCTGAATTGTGCCTTTGAGTTTTTCGACATTAGTTCGTACCACGTCTAAACCCACACCTCGACCAGAAAGCTCGGTGATTTTGTTGCGAGTAGAGAAACCAGAGGCAAAGATTAATGATTGAATCTCTGACTCAGTCATCAATGCTATTTCAGCTTCAGTACGAACCTGACGTTTAACTGCTGTTTGAGCGATACTATCAATATTTAGACCCCGTCCATCATCACTAATTTCGATGCCGACGCTATTTCCTGTTTGATAGCCACGCAAAATTAAGGTGGCAGTGTTCGGTTTACCGTTGGCAACTCGCTCGGCAGGAGTTTCAATACCGTGGTCGATCGCATTGCGAATTAAATGTAAAAGAGGGTCTTTGATTTCTTCGAGGATACGTTTATCTGCCTTGGTGTCTCCTCCCTCAATGATAAATTCCACCTCTTTGCCTAACTGGCGCGCCAGATCCCTGACCATACGGGGATAAATATTAAACACCGTTGATAACGGTAGCTGACGTAGGTCGTTAATGCCCGATTCTAGGCGATCGCTAATAATCCCCAAACTGGCAATATCTTCATTTGCCCTGGTCTTCAGACTAACAATCGATTTACCTAAAGAATCAACTCGTTGTTCTGTGTCCTGGAGAAACTGTTTGAGAGGCTGTAATATTTCTGGATCAACAGCCTGCTCTATTTCACTCAAAATTGACTTGTCTTGTTTACCCCATGAAGACCATAGACTAGTAATTTGCTCGATTTCCGCAATCTGCTGGGAAATTCTGAGTTTTGTTACGGTCAGTTCGCTTGCTTGAGTTACTAGAGTATCTAGTTTCTGAGGCTCGACCCGAATTGTGTCAATTTTATAGTCGCGTTCTACTTTAGGTGGAACAGGTGATGCTGATTGAAGATCGGCTGGAGATGATTGAGGTATTGATGACACATCTGCCTCATCAAACAGATCGTCATCGTCGTTAAACAGGTCGGCTTCGGAATCAACTACAGGCTCATCAAACAAATCGGCTTCAGCACTAAAAGAGCTAGAATTTGCGCCAAATAGATCGTCATCGTCGCTAAACAGGTCAGCTTCGGAATCACCTATAGACTCATCAAATAAATCGGCTTCAGCGCTAACAGAGGCAGAATTTGCGCCAAATAGATCGTCATCGTCGCTAAATAGGTCAGCTTCAGAACTTTCTTGAGCAGACGTGCCCATCAAGGTGGCTAAAACAGCAAAAGTATCAACCTCTACTAATTCTCCTGTAACAGCATGATGAGAAAGTTGATTAATCGCATCTATGCCTGAATATAGGCGATCGCAAAGTTCGGGAGTAATTTCTCCCTGTCCGGCTTTAATACCTTCCACACAGTCTTCTAGATGATGCACCAGCATTTCAATATCATCTAGACCTAACATCCGAGAATCACCCTTGAGGGTGTGAGCCTCCCGCAAAAATTCTTCTAGTGCTGCCGTATCTTGAGGATTTTTCTCTAAAATCATCAAGTCAGACTCTAGCTTTTGTATATGTTCCTCGCTGGAGGTTTTATACAGCAGCCTTAGCTCTTCATCTTCAATCATCATCTGCTTACTGTTTGCTATTTAAAGAATCCTTGAAAAACCTCTATGCTTTGGGAGAAAACTAAGAAACTCAAAATATTTTGAGCCTGTAGCCAAAAATCCAGAGCCTAGAGCTTAAAATTAAACGACTGCTTTGAGCTGCTCGGTAGATTTTTTCAGTTCTACAGTCGAAGCTTTAACATCTTCCATATCAGCAGCGGTATCCATCGCTCCCAAGTTCAGGGCGTTGATCGCTGCTAGAATTTCTTGAATTCCTAGTGCCTGCAGTTTGGCTGCCTGAGAAATTTCAGATGTATTGGCAAATACGTTATTGACGGCGTTTTTCACCCCAATAAATGATTCGGCAGTATCTAAAGCTAATTCAATACTAGATTCAGCAGTTTTCTTACCTTCGTCCGTTACCATTACGGCACTGTTCATCGCCATCTGTACATCTGTAACCAGATTGTTAATTTGGTCGGCTGACTTCCGACTTTGATCTGCAAGCTTCCGAATTTCACCTGCAACTACCCCAAAACCCTTGCCGTATTCTCCAGCGCGAGCAGCCTCAACCGCTGCGTTTAGTGCCAGCATGTTTGTTTGGTTTGCCAAGTCACCTACTAGTTCTGATACCCCGGCAATTTGTTCTGTCTGTTCGCTGAGATTAATGATTTGTTCGGCAATCTCTCTTACCCTTTCCTTCAGACTCTCCATGCCGATTCTGGTTTGCTCGACCGTTTCGGCTCCAGACTCAGCTAGAGAAAGAGCTGTGCTAGCATTTTGCGCTGATTCTTCTGCCTGCGCTGCGGAGCGACGGGAAGTTTCACCCAAGGAGTCAACAGTAGATGTGGTTTGACTTACGGATACTGCCTGTTCGTTGGCGATCGCTTCCTGATTCTCCACTTTTTCAGCAATATCTCTCGAAGATTGGGCAATCAGATTCGTAAATCGATCTAGAGTACTGGTAATTCGGCGAGAACCAGCAACAATTGCCGTCACAATAATAAAGTTGAGCAGGGCAACAACTAGCTGTATTATCTGTAATTGTCGAATTCCTTCGTTGGTATATTCTTCCGCAGCGTTTACCGCAGCATTGGTAAATTCAAATAGCTTTTCGCTCTCTGCCAACAGTTCAGCCTGATTTGCCTGAGTTGGTTTTTGTCTAACCTGCTGAATCAAAGTTTTTGATTTGTTCCACTGCTCTTTTGCTGCCTGCATCTTGGCTATATATGCTGGATCAGTAGCAGGAGAAAGTTCTAATTCTGGATTACCTTCGATCAGACTTGTGATTAGACCATCTAATTTGGCAATTAACTTATCATTAGGACTCTGAGAAAGTTCGAGTTTAATCGATCTTTGAGTTGCCCCCCGAACGACACCAGAAAGGTTAATTACCGTTGCTTCTTCCGTCGATGACTTGAGAAAAATTACTCCCAGGTTGACTAATACAATTGCTCCAATCCCAAATGCACCTGCGGTTAGCTGAGTTCCAATTTTCATAATAATTCACCTATAGTTTTGTCAGTTAATCTAAAAAATAATCTGTTTATACCGTTAGTTCGACTGTCATTGCTCCTTCCCGAAAAAGCCTGGGCAAGTCTACTACGTTTAAAGTTTGGTTTTGATATTCAGCCAAACCCTTAAGGAAGGAACCTGTCTTGGCATTCATTGCCACGGGAACGGGCTTTAAATCGGCAGTCGGAAAATCAATTACATCATGTACCTCTTGAACCACAATACCTGCCGTAATATCGTCAACTTCGACGACGACTGCTTTGGTTGGCTGGTGTTGAAGTACCTCTAGATTGAGTGGTTGGACAAGATCGATCAAAGTTAATATCTCTCCCCGAAGATTGATGTTGCCAATAATGTGATTGGGACAGCAGGGAACAGAGGTAACTCTAGTAATGTGTGTAAATTCTCTAACTGTGGCTAAATCCAGAGCAAAATATCTCTCTGCAATACTGACCACTGCTAGTGGCATTAAGGCGATCTCGGCTGTATCTTCCTTAACCTCCTTGAGGTTGACGGCACGCCGATGCAAAATATCTCTGGTATTACTGTTGGTATCAGCAAAATAACGCTCGAAAAAGTTACTAGCTTGAGCCTCTGTTTCATGTTCGGCAGCCATTAATTCTGCCAAAGCATCAGGATGGCGCACCAAATTATCCACATTGAGCAGGGTAATCATCTCATCGTCAAGGTTAATTACACTCTGAACAAAAGCCTGGTGAATATTCAGTTCCCTGCCGTAGGTCAAATCTGCTTGAATATACCGGTCATCAATCTCGCTGACGGTTTCTACTCGATGAACAATTAAGCCGATCTGTGTGTCTTGAGACTCGATCACGATTACACTATCGCTGACGTTACAGCGATCAAATTTATGACCAAAGCGTAGGTCAAGGTGCATGACAGGCACATATTTTGAATGCAGATTGAGCAAACCTACAACGTCAGGGGGAGCTTCTGGGACAACGGTTAATTCGGGGAGTAAGAAGATCTCGGTAACAAATTCGGCGGCGATCGCATATCGCACATCATGCAGTTTAAAGATTAAATATGGTTTGATGCCCATGATGAATTTTTTTTCTGAGAATTATTAGCTACTTAATGTATTGATAAACGACCTTTTGCAGTTCATCTGCCTTAAATGGCTTGGTAAGATATTTATCAGTACCCGCAAAATGTCCTTTCATTTTGTTAACTAAACCGTCACGCGCTGTTACCATCACAATCGGCAAATTTTGAAATTTGGGAATAGCACGGATCGTCTTACAAAATTCCAGACCATCAACATCAGGCATGGTTAGATCTAGCAGCATCAGCTCTACTTCAACTTCGTGCAGGATCTTTAATGCTTCCTCAGCTTTTTGCGCCAGCAAAACGTTATAGTCTGCCTGTAAAGCTCTTTTAATCGTCGTTTGAATAATCGCACTATCGTCTACAGACAAAACTATGGGCAGATGGCTTTCCTCTACTTGAGCTCTCGTCGCCAGATTGTTGTTTGGCAGTTCAGCGACCGGTGATGAAGTAAGAGCAGACTGAATTTCAGGTTTAGCTTCAATTTGAGTTTTTGTAGGACTACTAATAAAGCTCATCCAGCCATTATTGCGCCAATTATGATAATTCTTGGCTATTTTCAGCGGATCTCTGTCTAACTTTTCAGCAATCTGAACAATAGATTGTTTGCCATTAACTGATTTACGAAAGTGATCTTTAATTTGTGGATTATCAATCAAACGCAGCTGCTCGGCTGTAACTATGGGGACTGCATCCATACCTGGTATTTGGGGATGATAGTTCTGCCAAACTTTTTGCCGACGTTTTAACTCCAGCTTGATATCAGTCCAGTTCAAACTGTGCCGATCTTCGCCATAGCTCAGATCTAAATCTAGTTCAGAATGCCACTTGGCTTCGCCAGGATAAACCAGAAATTTTTCAGTCATGAGTAGAACTTTCGTATTCATTAAAGTCTCTACTTCCTGCCAGGTAAAAACTCGCATCTTGACCAGCATATTTAGCAATTCGCTGGCTGAATTTGGTTTTTTGGCTTTTTCCAT
>JBCBEA010000041.1:0-13491 GCA_038529195.1 Cyanobacteria bacterium J06600_6 | reverse complement strand
CGCTACTATCTGGAAATTCTTAAAGTCCAAAAATCCCATCTTGCTTCACTATCAGCGATCACCAACAAGATTATTGAAGGATTCAAGCAATTATCCGCTATCGACAAAGATAAACATATTCCCGCTACGGTAGAGTATTTTGTTGATGATCGCTGATAGTGAAGCAAGATGGGATTTTTGGACTTTAAGAATTTCCAGATAGTAGCGGTTCTCATCTTCTTCAAGACTCTTGACGACATAGGAATAGGTCTGTCTGCTACCGCCTAAATATTTAACCATTTGATATTTACCACCAATGGTCTTGCCGATCATCTGTAAAGGTTCTAAGTCTCGCAGAACCTCACTGGCGCTGTGATATCTCTGACTAATGCTGTCTGTCGTCATCCGATTAACGATTTTCAGAAAAGCCTCACTGATGGCAATCTTTTTATTCCAAGAAGCCTCTGCTTCTGGTTCGGTCATTTCCCATTCTGTAGGTGATTTTCCCGTCATGCCAAAAATAACGGTTTTACCCAGAGCATAGATATCGCTGCTATAAATCGGTTTTCCGCTATTCTGTTCAGGAGGCATATATCCAGGAGTACCAATAATTTGGGTTTGCACTCTCTGCTTGCTGGAATCGTATGCCATCGTGCCAATTTCTTTGACTGCGCCAAAATCAATCAGGGTCATTCTGCCGTCTTGCTTGCGACGAATCAAGTTAGAAGGCTTGATATCACGGTGAATAATACCCTGCTGATGTACTGATTGAAGAATATTAAGAATATCAACGAGAAAATCGATCGCCTGGGTTTCATCTATTGTCTGATGATGAATTTCCTGCTCGAATTCTTCTCCCTCAATAAACTGTAAAACTAGATAAAACTGCTTGTTCTCTTCAAAATGACCAATAAATTCAGGGATTTGCCCATGTTTTCCCAACCACTGCAAGACCATCGCTTCTGTAGCGAGACGTTCTTTAGCACTAGCCCAGACAGAAGAGCTATTGAATTTGGGCTGCAGCTGCTTAACGGCACATTTTTTCTGTTCTGCCGATAAAGTATCCACCGCTAAATAGGTTGTAGCAAAACCACCGCTACCAAGTTCGCGAATAATACTAAATCTTTGGTTTAAGAGATCTCCTGTCTTGAGCGTCTTGTAACCATAGTCAGTGTACTGCTCATCAACAGAGTTTTCGGACAGGGAAATGGGAATAGTAAAGTCTGAGTCTGACATGACATCTTTAGACGCAAGATTCTTAAATTGTAGCGAACATTGGCATATCGACTGGGTAGATTTCAATTATTGCTAACGGTAGCATATAGATAGAAAAATCCCGATCTCTCTTTAGATTAGCAGAGCTTTTTCAATCAGCATTTGGGTGTAAACAAGTAAGATTTTAGCCAGGGAAATTATAGCTCATCAGATTCTAACTTGAGATAAGATTATAGATTAATAGTTAAGTTAAATTGAAACTAACTTCAATCAGCTTTTAACTTTCGATCTAATGTTTTTAACATCCTAGTTTTATCTATGAGCTTTTTTCGACAATATATTGCCCCTTTAATCGTAGTCTTAATCTTTTTAGTCGCCTTATTCGCCGTAAGTATTCGTATTTTTCTGCCGTCAGATATGGCTGCTCCTGCACCCATTTCTCAGCTGGAATTGAATAGTAATAATACAGCTATCATTGTTTAAATGACCGAAGCTGAAGCTAATTTTTTCTACCTATCAAACCTGTTTCGATTTAATTTTGCAGCCAGATAGGTAGAAGCTAAGATTGGCTTGTTTTTACTTAGTATTAATTTTACTTAAAGAATTAGAGTCTAGGCGTTGCCACCATTCTCTTAACTCTCTATCCTCAATATTTTGTCCCTCAATCCGCACCAAAAACCGACTGTTTACTAATAAGTTAAGGCTGCCTTTTTTATTTTGGTAGGTATATTCTTCTCTGCCAGGCATGTCATTAATTTTAATTCCCTTGTTATAACCCGTTGTCGATTCTTGACTAAATTCTGTGGATAGAATAAAAGGAGTATAAAGAGCCGAATTAAATGCCCAGTCGAAAATGCTGACCTCCATCTTTTTATTGTCCTGAGTATAGGCACGACTAACCTGAGAAATACTGTAGTCGCCAAAAGAATTAGTTTCTCCCTCTGGCTCTAAAGCATCCCATCCTTGAGGAGTCTGAGGAAGATAATCGAGCAGCTCTTTAAAGGAAACTGGTTGGACTGGCTCACGATTGGCAAGGTCATCATTATTAACCTGTGAGCCGATTTCAATTACCTTTTGGATTGCAGCAAGAGGATTTTTTTCAATATCTATGCCTTCCTGTACTTCCAAAGCCTCGGATTGGGAAGAATCAGCACGACCACAGCCAGTAGCGATCGCCAAAATTGCCATAATTAGACATAGTTGATTAATTATAATTTTCATTTTCCTACCAGAATTAATTAGTAGCTCTTTTTATATACGTTTGAAAGTAATAAATAGATGCAGGATAAATTTTTTATCAGTAGGAGAAAAAAGTAGATTCTCCCAGACCGATTAGACGACGCTCTTGGCAGAAATGTTTCTGATTTGTTGATTAGTTTATATTTGTTGATACTTTTGGCAGGGAAGTGAACTTAGAAAAATCTTCTTGTTTAAAATCGGGTAAGTTGCCTAACATCTCATCCCAGGTAGGGTAATTCTGTAGTGTCTGAACTACCACAGATAGAGGCTCGGCAAAAACATACGGGCAGTCAAGCTCGTCTGGTAGATTAATTTCGTAGGCTAACCGCTCTATTGGTGGGGTAAATTGAGCATCAACTCCAGGTTTGTTACCTTGCGCATCAAGACGATACCAGCCATAGGCATCTAGATAAACAGCGTTAAATCCATGTAGGCTGTAGGGCGCACCATCATCAAATACGCTTAGTCTTTGATAACAAAAGCCAGTCGGAATTGAGTTAGCTCGCAGTAAAGCAGCAAGCAGATGACTCTTGGCAAAGCAGTAACCTGTTTTGTGTTGTAAGACTGCCGAAGCCCTGCATGTAACAGGATTTTGCTGATAGTCACTACTATGACGAATATTATCCCTCACCCAATCAAAACAGTTTTTAGCAGTTGTCTCTGAACCTGACTCACTCAACTTTAATGCTAGCTGCTGAATATCAGGGTGCTGATAGTCAACGATATCCGTCTCGGCTAAATATTCCTGCATTTATTGATTAACTTTCATACCTGCGCAAATAAATCACATATTACTCTGTCCTTTTTTCTTCCCACCCAAAAAAGAAGCTGTCTAGCTATTTAATTAACTGTCTACCCTGTCTTTCTCCTGTTTGCACCTGCCACAAGCCTTTGTACAAGCCTCCTAAGGCTAACAGTTCTTCATGAGTTCCCCGTTCGACAAGCTGTCCTGCATCCATCACATAAATACAGTCTGCATGTCTAATAGTAGAAAGTCGATGAGCGATCGCAATTGTCGTGCGATTTTGAGTAATTTTTTCGAGGGAACGCGCAATCGCCGCCTCTGTTTCATTATCCACAGCAGAAGTAGCTTCGTCCAAGATTAAAATTGGCGGATTTTTTAAGATCGCTCTGGCGATCGCAATTCGTTGCTTTTGTCCTCCAGAAAGTTTTTGTCCCCTTTCCCCCACAATCGTTTCATAACCGTCGGGTAGCTGCTCAATAAATTCTACTGCTTCGGCTATTTTGGCTGCGGACTGAATTTGGCTCAAGGTTGCATCAGGAGAACCATAGCTAATATTGTCTCTTACCGTGCCGTGAAATAAAAAGATATCCTGGCTAACTAAACCAATGGCACGACGCAAATCCCACAGCACCAGATCTTTGATGTTGCGATCGTCTAAAGTAATCGAACCAGACTGCACCTCATATAGTCTTAACAGCAGCTTGACTAAAGTGCTTTTCCCCGAACCTGTTGCCCCCACAATGGCGATCGTTTTCCCTGCGGGAATGCTCAAGGAAAGGTTGTTAATAATTGGTTCTCGATCGCTGTAGGCAAAGGTAATATTGTTGAGATTTACCGCACCTCTAACGGCAGATAAGGGTAAAGATTTCTCTCCTGAATGAATCGTATTCGGAGTATCTAACAAGTCCATCACTCGCGTGATTGAAGCCATTGCCCGCTGATAAAGGTCAAAAGTTTGACCCAGACGAGTTAGAGGCCAAAGCAACCTCTGGGTAATAAACACCAATACGCTATAGGTTCCCACTGCGATTGTCCCGTTAGCTGCCTGCACCCCACCGTAAAGCAAGATCGCCGTAAAACCAGCCAAAATTACCAGGCGAATTAGAGGAATAAAGGCTGCGGAGAGGGCGATCGCTTTTTGATTGCTCTGACGATAAGCATTACTATCTTTACGCAGACGTTCGATCTCATAGGTTTCGGTAGTAAAACTCTTGATCGTTGTAATTCCACTGAGATTGTTGGCAAGCCGGGAATTCAGTATGCTAACTCGTTCCCTTACCTCTAAATATCTAGGAGCCAGCCATTTCTGAAACGTTACTGAACCCCAAATAATAATCGGAATCGGAATAACTGCCATCCAGGCAATATCGGGAGTCAAGACAAAGAACGAACCGCCAACAATTATTACAGTTGCCAAAACATGAATAATTTCATTGGCTCCAACGTCTAAAAAACGCTCTAGCTGATTAATATCATCATTGAGAATTGACAGCATTCCTCCTGTACTGCGTTCCTCAAAATAGGCTAGTTCGAGATCCTGTACGTGACTGTAGGCATCGAGACGAATATCATGCTGGACATCTTGAGCCAGATTGCGCCACAGTCGTGTGTAGGCATATTCAAATAGAGACTCTAAACCCCAGACAATTGCTGAGAGGATTGATAGCACCACCAGCTGCCCAAATATATCTGTGATGCCGAATCGCGCCACAATCGAATCTTCCTGCTCAATTACTACGTCTACTGCAGCACCAATAATGGCGGGAGGTGCAAGATCAAAAAGATTATTGAGAATTGAGCAAGCTGTTGCCTGCCAGACAATTCCTTGATAGTTATCCCCATATCTCAGAAGTCTTTGCAGTGGATGATCTGGATCTTTAGCCTTAAGTGCAGTCATGAGTCAATCGAGTGAAGAGAAATATTCTTTCTGTCAACCTAGCAGACTTTGGGACACCAGCATTAAACCAGAAGATAGATAAACCCATCGCCTTCAACCTTTAGCCCAATTGTGTAAGTTATTTTTACTGCTTAAAATTCTTGCTCCCCGTAAAAGCGATCGCTCACTATTTGATAACTAACTAGCAACACGAATCACCATTTTGTGGCTCTTGATACCTCATCACCAGGCAAAAAGAGTTATACATATATTATTGACATTCTGCGATATATATGCAGTTCTCGGTCTAAGCCCAGAGATCCTCAAGTTAAGTTTACAGAAGTTAATATTAGTATATAATTGCTGAAAACAAATCTAGGCTTGTCCAACTGTTCGTAATATAAGCAAATTTTATTAAGAGTAATCTTACTAACTATAAATTCTCTATTTTTCTTATGAAAAACACTCAAACCAAGCAGACATCGCTTCTTGATGCAGCCGCTAAAGGGGAAAAATCTTCAAACCATTCTGCATCTCTCCCTCATGTAGTTATTGTCGGCGGTGGTTTCGGCGGACTCTATGCAGCAAAGTCTCTTAAAGATGCGCCTGTAAAAGTGACGTTAATTGACAAGCGCAATTTTCATCTCTTTCAGCCCCTGCTGTACCAAGTAGCAACAGGAACGTTGTCTCCTGCAGACATCGCTTCACCTCTGCGAGTGATTTTGAGTAAGCATAAGAATACCCAAGTTTTATTAGACAAAGTAACTGATATCGACCCAGAAGCGAAAAAAGTCTTTTTGGAAGACCGCGAAGCATTGGACTACGATGCTTTAGTTGTGGCAACAGGAGTCAGCCATCACTACTTTGGCAACGATCAGTGGCAAGACGATGCTCCTGGTTTAAAAACAGTAGAAGATGCTCTAGAAATGCGTCGTCGCATCTTTATGGCGTTTGAAGCAGCAGAAAAAGAAACCGATCCTGAAAAGCGCAAGGCACTGTTAACGTTTGTCGTTGTTGGTGGCGGTCCAACAGGAGTTGAGTTGGCTGGAGCGATCGCCGAAATTGCACATCAATCTGTTAAAAACGACTTCCGCGATATCGATACAACCAAAGCCAAAGTCTTACTGTTTGAAGGCATGGATCGTATTTTGCCTCCCTACCCAGAAGAGTGTTCTGCTGAAGCTCAAAAATCATTAGAAGCTCTGGGTGTAGATGTTCAGACCAAAACTTTAGTTACCAATATTGGTGACAACTCTGTTACCTACCGTCAAGGTGAGACAGTTCACAACGTTGATGCTCACACTATTCTCTGGGCTGCCGGAGTTAAAGCCTCGTTCATGGGTAAAGTCCTGGCAGAACGTACGGGAGCAGAATTAGACCGAGCAGGCAGAGTAATCGTCGAGCCTGATTTAAGCATCAAAGATTATCCAGATGTTTTTGTGATTGGCGATCTAGCTAACTTCCCTCACCAGGGAGAACGTCCTTTACCTGGAGTTGCTCCCGTTGCCATGAAAGAAGGTGAATATGTCGCGGATCTAATTGCCAAAAAGGTAATTGGCATCAAGGTAAAACCCTTTAGCTATCAAGACTTAGGCAGCATGGCGGTAATCGGTCAAAACAAAGCTGTTGCCAATCTTAACTTTGCTCGCTTCTCTGGCTTCGTCGCCTGGATTATTTGGATATTTGCTCACATCTACTATCTAATCGAATTTGATAACAAGCTAGTAGTAATGGTTCAGTGGGCATGGAACTATATTACTCAGGGTAGAGGAGCGCGTTTGATTACGATTAATACTTCTCCGCAGCTAGAAATTAAAAACGATCGGCAGGCCAAACCAGAGGCAAAATCTGAAGTTGAATCGAAAGAGACCGTCTCGGTAAGCTAGTCGAAAATTCCCAATTAGATAAATTAATAAATTAAAAACCCCAAGTCTAGCTCGACGAGTTGACTGGGGTTTTCTGCTTCTGAAACTGTACTTTTAGTGATTAACTTTGAGATGTTTGGGGAATCGCAACATCAACGAGATTAACCTCTTGTTCAAAACTATCTAAAGAGGGACTCATCGCTTTGACACTCCCAACAACAAAGGTCACAAGCCGATCTGGCTGTAAATATGTCTGCGCAGCATTCAAAATATCTTCTCTGGTGGTGTTTTGAATTTTATCCTGATATTCAAAGATAAAGTCTTCTGGGTAGTCAAAGTATTCATAACGTATTAGTCGCGAGAGAGTCTGACTAGGATTTTGAAAATTAAACACAAAAGAATTGAGAATAGATTCTTTTGCATTAGCTAGCTCTTGTTCTGTGACTAACTCAGTACGTAATTTTGTAATTTCCTGTTTAACTGCCTTAATAAAAGGAACGGTATTGCTAGTTTGAGTTTGCCCTCCGGCAATAAACATCCCGTCATAGTCATAGCTGGGACTCCATGAACCATAAACGCTATATGCTAGACCCTGACGCGATCGCACTTCGTTAAAAAGTCGCCCGCCAAAACCATTAAGCACGCCGTTTAAGACGCTAAGAGTCGGATAGTCGGGACTGTCAAACTGACCGCCAATGTGACCAAGTAAAATACTGCTTTGAGTCTGTTGAGGACGATCAACGGCAAAGATCCCGCCATCATACTGCTGACTAGCAGAGGGAGGATCTAAAGTGATAGCAGGGGTCTTTACTTCCCAACTTCCAAAAGCATTCTGAACTCGTTCGATCATTTCCTCGGTGGCAAAATCACCAACAATTCCCAGAATCATATTTTCAGGACGGACGTAGGTTTGATAAAAATTAATTGCATCTTGGCGATCAATATTATCTAAAGTCTCATATTCAACGGTGCGCGCATAGGGACTAGCTGCTCCGTAGATCACCTTATTAAACTCACGGCTGGCAATGGCGCTGGGGTCATCATTGCGACGAGCGATCGCTCCCTGCTGTTGCTTTTTGGCGATCGCAAACTTATCTGCAGCAAAAGCTGGCTGGCGTAGCACTTCCGCAAAGAGTGGGAAGACTACATCCAGATCTTCGGTCAAGGTGCTAAAACTAGCGCTACCAGAACTGTTGCTGATATTCGTTTCGACACTGGCTGCCTTTTGTTCAAGAAGCGAATTTAGCTGGGCTGCGGGATGCTTTTCGGTTCCGCCACTGCGCATTACCGCCCCTGTTAACTGAGCCAAACCAACTTTATTAGCAGGTTCAAAACGCGAACCCGTGCGGATAATAGCGGTACCGCCAATTAGGGGGAAGTCTCGATCTTCAACCAGATATACAACCATGCCGTTATCTAGTTCATAGCGGGCATATTCAGGCAGCTCTATTTCTGGTAGAGGCTCAAATTCTAAATCTGTATAGTGCTTGGGCGTATCGGCGATCGCCTGAGAGCGGACGGTAAACGATAGTAAAACTGTAAATAAGACCAATCCTAACCAAGAAAATATTTTTTTACTCATCTATGTCTATATGAAAATAAGCCTTTCTATTGTATCTAGCAGTAATTAAGTTATTTCGGCTTAATGAAAAGTGATGATATTTTCAGATTGACCTGAACCGCACTTAAAATCGGCGTTGCGCGGTTTAGTATGATTGACTACATATGATTTGTCTTACTAACAAGATGATATTTTTGGAGATTACTCTGAACTGTGACAAGTAATCTGAGCCACAACATTACGCAATTAGCAACGCCAATTATTTGAGACAGAGAAGTTTAAAAATTAAATCCTAGACCAAAAATTGCATTGATATCATTATCATCAAACAGCTGAATATTAAATATTCCTGTGGCAGTAAACCGTTTGCTCAAGCTGTAGTCAAGACCCGTAGTAAATTCCAAACCAACGTCAAAATTGCGTGTTTGGGATCCACCACCAATACCAACAAACGGTTCAATTCTCTCCCCTAATGAATCAAAATCATAGGTTAAGGGAACAACGACTACACCATTGAAATCTTCACTCAAGTCATCAAACAAAATTTGTGGTCTTAGAGAAAATTGATCGCTAAGAGCAAATTTACTGTAGGCTGCTAAACCAGAGGTGGTTATTCCTGCACCAATATACTGGTTCGAAACACCCGTAGCTGATTGACTCCTTCTTCTTTCCTGCGCCAAGCAAGACGTAGGTGAACACAGCATCACGAGATTAAGAATCAAGGAGAAAGTGGCAATAAATTTCAATTTCATGTTTTTGTACCTGACTAAACTGAATAAACAACAAAGAAAGATACTTCTCAGATAAAAATTTAACTATCCACCTAATAATTTAAGAATTCAAATGGGTTATGTGGAACTAATTAATAGTTATAAAGCACATCAAAAAAGCAGCAGACATAGATGTACCAGTTTATATATTGACTATTGCTTTTCAGCTTTATGGCTTAGAAATAATGCTAATAAATACGCAAAATAACTATGGACTAAAGTTGTTTTTATCCAATAAAAACTATTTATTCAACCTTCACTTCTAAAAAGAAAGAGATATTTTAACTATTCTTAGATCAAGTAGAGTTTGATTATGAATTAATTTTAAACAACTAAAATGCAAACGAACGGACAAATATTTATAGTATTTAATCGAAAAATAAAAAGTTTTACTTTAGAAAGCAAAAATCAAGCTTTCTAAATTAGGATTTTTAAATAGGGTTTTATATTGCAATACAAATTTGTCAAGCTAGTTATCTGTACTAACTTAACTTCCAGCCCCGTTAAGCCAACTTAACAATTATGAAAAGGGCGGACGACGGGAGTTGAACCCGCGAATGGTGGTACCACAAACCACTGCCTTAACCACTTGGCTACGCCCGCCATGCATATCGCTTAGGTATTATAGCATCATTACTTGGCGTTTTAGAGACATGGTTTAAGATTGAGTAAAAAAATATCTTTGAACTACATGGTATTCAAAAAAATCGGCATAGCGGGAATTGTGGCTGCAGGGGTAGGTGCGATCGCCGTAGTCACTAACCCAGGAATCGGAGGCTATCGTCAATATGCTGACGACAAAGTTAAAACAGAAATAAAAGAAAAAATTTGTACTCAGGTCGCAACAGATGTTGGCGCATGGCTGGAGGGGCAATGTCACATTTTAGTCAGTACTGCCAGCCCTTATCTTGCCGAAGCAATTAGTCAGCAGACTACCAGACAAAACTTTTATTTTTTTAGTATCTATCAGGCAGATTTAGCTCTGCCAGCGCCATTGCCTGGATATCATGTGGCAACGATAGGCGTATTTGGCAATTACTATACCTACCAAGCTAAGAAACTTTGAGCGAGGATCACAATTTTAGGACGGACTAATCTGTGACTGGCTTAACGTCAAATGTTTATTTACACTGGAGAAAGAATATTACAGTCTGGAGTCGATCTATGAGTCAAGATAACGGTCAAAATGATAATCCAACTGCGATCGCAACTGAAACTGATGTCACTCGCAATCCTCCCTATGGAAAGGTAAAAAGCTTGGATCGGGGGCAAAGATATTGCATCAACAAAATTGAAATCAACCCTGGGGAACATATGAGTACCCAAATGCACTATCATCGCAGCGAACATTGGATCGTAGTTTCTGGTACGGCAAAGGTAATTTGTAACGGCGAAGAGACTTTAGTAATGGCAAATCAATCTACCTATGTACCAATGAATACCGCCCACCGCGTTGAAAACCCTGGGGTGATACCTCTCGTCATGATCGAGGTGCAAAACGGAGAATATTTAGGAGATGACGATATTACTCGTTACGACGACTAGCGTTAGCTTTGCTGCTGGTTTTCTAGCACTAGTTTTGTAGGCTTTTGCTCAACCAGTCAAGATAGCTGCGCGAACCTGCAACTATTGGTAAAGCAATAATCTCTGGCACTTCATAGCTATGAAGTGTTTTAATTTTGTCAGCTAACTGCCCAAACTGATTGAGATCGGTTTTAATAATCAACTGATACTCTTGGTCTGACTCAATTTGTCCTTGCCAGAGGTAAATCGAATCAATGGGCAAGAGGTTGACGCAGGCAGCTAGTTTTGCCTCAATTAACTGCTTGGCGATCGCTCTTCCTTCAGTTTGGTTAGGGACTGTAACTAAAACTACGCCATAGCCTGAATTAATCATATTTTATATCTCTAGAAGCTATTTACAAAGCTACGCGAGTAAGCCGATTATGTTGAAGATTGGCAGCCTGCTGTTGGGAATCAGAGAGGAAGAAATGCGCCGAATTAGACAGCATATGCTGAGTGAAAACAGGATCGAAAATTGCCGAATCGAGATCTGCACCAAGCAAATCAGTACTCGTCAAATTCGCATGGCTTAAATCTGTCTGTTTGAGAGAAGCACCCCGCAAATCGGCATAACTTAGATCTGCCTGATTGAGATCTGCATTGTCGAGATTACCTTTACGTAATTGGGCTTCGCTTAAATTCGTTTTCACAAGATTGGCACAATTCAAGTTAGCATTTCTTAGCTGCGCTCCTGTGAGGTTTGCCTGGCTCAAATTGCTGTTGCTTAAATTAGCGCGAGTTAATCTAGCGTGGCTAAAATCAATTGCCGTTAGATCAGTGCTGCTAAGGTCTACGTCAATTAAAAACGTCTCACTCAGGTTCGCACCTGATAACATACTGCCCTGTAATTGCGCTCCTGTTAAACGACCCTGTTGTAAATTTGCCCACTTAAGATTGCTTTGATTTAAATTAGCCTGTCTAAGATTGATTTTGAATAACTTCGCACCGCAGATATTAGCGCCGAACAGGTTTGCAGAACGCAAGTTAGCATGAGTTAGATTTGCACCACTAAGCTGGGTCTGAAGCAGCCGAGATTTAACAAGAAAAGAACCCTGTAAGTTGGCTTTAGTCAGATCTGCTGCGGATAAATTGGCTTCGCTTAGCTTGGCAAAGCTGAGGTTAGCCCAGTTAAGTTTTGCCTGACTAAAATTTGACTTGGTTAGAAAAGCTCGCTGGAGGTTTGAGCCGACTAAATTTGCTCCCGTTAAATTAACGCCAATCAGCATTACTCCAGACAGATCTGCTCCTGCCAAATCCACTCCCGTAAAATCTCGATAACCTTGCTCATAAAATCTGAGTAACTGCTCTTTATTCATAATCAATCGGCTTTTATTTCGAGTGAGTAAGTCATGGCAACCATACGTTATGGAAGTGCAGAGTAACTGTGAATTTCCAAACTGGCAAAAGACAGCACCATCAATAACTTTTAGTTAGCACTAGCTGTTTTACATTATTACGTGAGATTTTTATCTCAGCCAGAAAACAATAACTTATATGTGGATATATGAGCATCTGTTAATCTAGAACCTTAAATTTCGTTCAAAAAAATCTAAAACATTTAGATTTATCTAGCTCCAGATGCTCAGCTAACTGCCGTCTAACGAGACAGAGAATAGATCTGCCCATCAATCAATAGGCGGGTAATACCTTTCTCCTGCAGGTGATGAGAAGTTTTTTGTAGCATCTGACCATCGGGAACTTTAATCACACGCTCGCGACGATGAGAAAAACGCTTGGCAATACGATGATTGTCAAAAACGGGTAGAGTCCGCTGTCGAACTTCTGTCTCAGGGATCGCCCCCAGATCGGCAAATTCAGCCAGGGGTTTTACAATTAATTCTGCCGAGCGATCAATTACTAAATAGCAAATGCGGGGAAGTGAGGCTTGAGAAAGGGGCAATATTTCAATACCGCTTAAGCTCTTCGTAGGACTGGAATAGGTGGTGTCGTCATCGTCTTCCCAGTCATCGTCTTCATCTTCTTCATCATTAATGTCTTCGAGATCTTCTCCCAACATTTCTGTAAGAGTGAGGATATCTACTTCATCCTCATCCTCTTCTTCTTCTGGCTCTGGGCGATCGCTTTTTAGAATCAGGCGATCGCTCTTAGAAGTTTCTGGGGTGCTATATTTACTAGTGATATCGTCAAGAACTAACTTAGCGGGAACTGGTTCTGACTCTATTTCGGGAGTCGGCTCTACTTCAGGATTAGGAGTTTCGGGAGCCAATTCGTCAATACTTAGCTGATTTTCAGCCGCAGGCTTATTCCTAGCAGATGAGCGACGACGGCGACGAACGCGCGACCCTGCTTTTTCTGACTTTTCTGCGACTGTTTCTGTAATTTCCAGTTGATTTTGAGCCGTCGCCAGTTCTGGCATTGCATCATTGTCGGCGATCGGCAATACTGGCTCGCTTTCTTGCTTGCTTTTGCGAGTTCTAGTCTTAGATTTAGCTTTTGATTTAGCTTTAGTCGGACTCTTCTTCTCAGTCTCCGCTTTAGCTTTCGTTTTAGCTTTAGCTTTCGTTTTTGTTTTTTTAGCGGTCTTAGCTTTACTAGTGCTTTTTTCTGTCGATGATTTTTCGCCTCTAGGAGTTCGAGCTAAACGCTTTTGTTGAATTAGATCCTCATATTCAGCCGTGGTTAGCTTATTTTTTAAGAAACGACTAATTGTAGAGCTA
>JBCBEA010000040.1:0-13516 GCA_038529195.1 Cyanobacteria bacterium J06600_6 | reverse complement strand
TTCGGCTTTACGTGTAAAGCCGAAACATAGACTAAACGACCCCAGACTTTTCGGCGACCAGATAAAGTTTGGGTTTGACCTGGTTTGAGATGAGCAAAAATAATCGATGCTCTCAATTCTCTCTTACCATCAAAAATGCGATCGCTTTCTCTAATTCTCAATCGAAATTTAATAATTGGCTCAATTAGAAGATATGTGAGCCATTGTTTGCCTACGAACTCTCGACCCCCAGCTAAGTAGGCGAGCTCAGCATCTGGGAAGATATCGTGAAAACGGTCGAGCAAATCCATCCTTTCTCCGCTATTGGAATTACCTTTTTTGTCGAGCATTTCCCAAACTATAGGGTAGGCAACACCATTGTGGACTATCCCTAGCATCAAGATATTAAAACGAGTTTTGCCGAAAGACCACTCCGTTCGGTCTGTACTCAAAACCCATGGCTGCGGTAAGTCCATAATTCTGACTATTGCTTGGGCAATTAATGAATAATCCAGTTCAAAACCGCAAAAAAAACGCTGTAGTCTTTTAAAATTGGAGTCGGTTTGGGCATGATGGCGAAATCCTGTTGCTAGCTCTGCCAAATTCACTGTTTTTACTCTTAGTAGCGCAATTATGAATAATGCTAGAAAATTTAATCGCGCCCCATGCCATCCTAGAAGCGGTTTTAGAGTTTGTCGAAGTAAGTTAATCTGATTCATAGGGGTTGATGGGTTTAGTGTGGTTACTTCTCATCAAACCCTTTTTCCATAATACTTTCAAGACTTTTATTGATTTTTTGTCCTGTACTTAGATGGCAAGTACAAATATCTAAAATTGAAATCAAAGAAGCTGTTTAGTCTAAGCGATCGCAGTGTAAAAGATTTGAAGCTAGGTTATAGGCAAGATATCAGAGGTTGGACTTATCTAGGCGCTATAATAATTGTCTAAATTTGGTTGATCTAGCTAAGATGAGGTGAATCAGCAAAGCTCGTCTGCGGGATGTAGTTCAGAGGTAGAATTCTGCTTTCGGGAAGCAGAGGTCGTGGGTTCAATTCCCACCATCCCGATTTTTGATCCATATGATGGTTCGATTTAGTTTGGATTTGTTAGCTATTAGTTATTAGCTTCTAATATAATTACTGTTTAAACAATTCGCTCGACGTTTTGAGTACCGAGCGTTTTCTTTTTATTTATCTACCGAGAGCTTGATGACTGAAGCCACCGCTATTTCCGTCTCCAAATCCACCAGCCAGCAGGCTAGCTTGCATTACCAAGTGGGCATGTCTCAGCCAGCTTCCCATTTATTTGAAGTATGTTTACAGGTAAGCAATTGGCGATCGCCAACTCTGGATTTGAAAATGCCCGTTTGGACTCCTGGCTCTTACTTAGTTAGAGAATATGCCAGACATGTACAAGATTTTTCTGCCGACGATGGTCGAAATCAATTAGCTAGTCGTAAGCTGGGGAAAAATTACTGGCAGGTAGATACTGAGGGCGTATCTGAAGTTAAGGTAAGCTATCGAGTTTACGCTAACAATCTAACGGTAAGAACCAATCATTTAGACGCTACCCACGGTTATTTTAATGGTGCTGCGCTATTTTTCTTGGTGCCAGGATTAGAACAAGAGGCGATTGAAGTCAAAATTGTCTTGCCTCAGGCTGATTGGCAAATTGCAACCACTCTACCTCAGATAAAAGATCGAGCTAATACGTTTATCGCTCAAGATTTTGATACTTTAGTTGATACTCCTTTTGAAATAGGCATTCATTCAGTCTACGACTTTGATGTATTAGGAAAGCCTCACTCCTATGTGGTTTGGGGACAGGGGAATGTCAAACCCGAACAGGTAATTGCCGACACTGCTAAGGTAATTGAAGTAGAAGCCGAAATGTTTGGCGGATTACCTTACGAGCAGTATTTATTTTTGCTCCATCTGTCGGGAAGTGGCTACGGAGGATTAGAACACAAAGACTGCTGCACTCTAAACTATCCTCGCTTCAATTTTCGCGATCGCCAGAAATACGAACGCTTTATCCAGCTAGTCGCCCATGAGTTTTTCCACCTTTGGAACGTTAAGCGTATTCGTCCCAAAGCCCTAGAGAAGTTTGATTATGAGGTAGAAAACTACACTACTTCTCTCTGGTTTTGTGAAGGAACAACCAGCTATTACGATATTTTGATTCCTTTGCGAGCAGGTATTTACAACCGCAAAGCCTGTCTTAAGAACTTGAGCGACGACATTAATAAATATCTCAATATTAACGGGCGTAAAGTTCAGCCATTGGGAGAGTCTAGCTACGATGCCTGGATTAAGCTCTATCGCCGTAATGAGTATAGCGACAACAACCAGATCTCTTACTATCTCAAAGGACAGCAGGTATCTCTGCTGCTAGATTTACTAATTCGGGCAAAGCATCAAAATAAGCGATCGCTTGATGACGTGATGCGTCTAATGTGGTCGCGTTTTGGACAGGAGGAAATTGGCTTTAGCGAAACTCAATTGAGAGAAACTATTGCTGAAGTAGCAGAAACGGATCTGAGTGATTTTTTCACTCGCTATATTGAAACTACAGAGGAATTGCCCTTTGATAAATACCTCAACCCCTTTGGCTTATACTTAAAAACGGTCAATGATGCGGACATACCTTACTTAGGAATCAAGGTGCAGTCAGAAAATAATCGAGAAGTCATAAAATTCGTTGCTAGTCAGTCTCCCGCAGCCTTAGCAGGAATTGACGGTAAAGACGAGTTATTAGCAATTGATGGGATCAAAGCTGATGCTAAAACCCTCAATGAAAGGCTAAAAAATTATCAGGCTCAGGATACGATTCAGGTTACCGTATTCCATCAGGATCAGTTGAAAACTGTAGCTGTTACTCTAGCAGAGTCTCAATCAAATCGCTATGAACTAGCAATCAAAGAAGATTTATCTCCAGAACAGCAGCAAAATCTGACTGGATGGTTGGGAGAAGAAACTAAAGTAGAAAGTAAGAAGTAAGAGGTAATAATGTTTATTTACCAACTTTGCTTCTCTCGGTTTAAATCGTTCGGTTAGTGCGTAATACCAGTCAATAATTAACTTATAGTCTATGCATAATTTTCTAGAAACGGCTTATCTGCAAAACAAATTTGTTCCCTTCAAAGAAGCAAATATTTCGATCGCGACTCATGCTTTACACTACGGAACTGGCGCTTTTGGGGGGATGAGAGGGATTCCCGATCCAGATAATGCCGATCGCATTTTATTATTTAGGCTAGATCGCCACTGTCGCCGTTTAAGCGATAGCGCCAAGCTACTCAACTACGATTTACCTGCGGATAAAATCGAGCAAATCATTATTGATTTTGTTAAAAAGAACAAACCAACTAAATCTTTTTATATTCGCCCCTTTGTCTATACTTCTGATTTAGGTATTGCCCCGCGACTGCACAAGATTGAGAAAGATTTTTTGATTTATGGTCTAGAGCTAGGAGATTATCTGCCTCCTGAGGGAATTAGCTGTCGCATTAGTTCTTGGTATCGCCAGGAAGACCGCAGTTTACCCCTCAGAGGCAAGATTAGCGGAGCCTATATTACTTCTTCTCTAGCTAAAACCGAGGCGGTAGAGTCTGGCTTTGATGAAGCAATTCTGATGAACTCCCAGGGAAAAGTTTGTGAGGCTTCGGGCATGAATATTTTTATGGTCAGAAACAATAAGCTGATTACCCCAGGCTTTAATCAAGATATTCTCGAAGGTATTACTAGAGACAGCGTCATCAAGATTGCTAAAGATATGGGAATCGAGGTTGAAGAAAGAGCGATCGATAAAACCGAACTATTAATTGCTGATGAAGTATTTCTGAGCGGAACAGCAGCAAAGGTGACCCCCGTAAAGCAAATTGAGAGCTATCATTTGTCCACAACTAGACCAGTTACCGAGAAAATCAAGGCAAAGTTGACTTCGATTACTAAAAATCAAGAGCCAGACTATCAAGATTGGATTTCTGCGATCGACTGCTAAAAGTTTCGAGTTTAAAATTTGCAGCCTCAAGCTACGAACCGAGTAATTAAAAACCAGGTTTAATCAGTCAAAAACCCTCACCAGCAAGTTGGCTTCAGGAAACTTAGCACCCGTAAACTCTATGCTAGATAAGACTAGACAATAGTTTGTAATCTACCCACTGCTTGCTAGTCAATCAAAGTAGATACAATAAATTTGTGAAATCAATAAGTTTGATCGATAGAGCAGCATATTTTTTGATGATTGTAGGGTAAAGCTTATGAACCTGTCACCAATTTGGGGTTCTCTAACGGTATTTATTGCCTGTCCTCTACTCGGTGGACTACCTCTAATCGAGTGGATTACTTATGCTTTGACTGGTCGACAGTTAAGCAAGCTGGGAACAGGGAATGTTTCCGTATCGGCAGCTTTTTATCATGGGGGCAAGGTAGCAGGAGTTTGTGCTGTTCTTTCTGAAGCTGCCAAAGGCATTATTGCTGTCTTACTCTCCAGAATTTTCTTTCCCGTGGGTTCGGTATGGGAGATTGTCGCCATTATTGCCTTGGTAATGGGTCGGTACTGGATGGGAAAAGGTGCAGGAACTACCAATGCAGTCTGGGGTATTGCTGCCCATGATGCGATCGCAGCTGGACTAGTCTGTTTAATTAGTCTAGTTGGTTTTACTGTAATTCGCGATCGCCAAGCAGGAAAATACAGCGCCCTGGTTTTGCTGGTACTAATTGTCGGTTTGCGCCATCCTTACGAACTAGAATATGCGATGGTAAGTTTTGCTCTAGCAAGTTTGATTGGCTGGATTTATCAAAATATTCCTGACGATTTAGACTTAGCTGCTAAGGGCGATCGCTCTAGTCAAAATAGAATGTTTCGTTTTTTTCAGGGAGACAAAAATATTATTACTTTAGATAGCAAATTAGAGGCAGCTGAAGTAGGCTCAAAAGCTGCGAACTTGTCTCGCTTAAAACGTCTAGGCTACGACGTCTCTAAGGGCTGGGTATTGCGTCCTGGAGACGATTTTAAAATATTAATTGCGAAGCTAGAACCAACAGCAGCACAGCCTTTAATTGTCCGCTCTTCGGCGATCGGTGAGGATTCAGAATCAGCTTCGGCTGCGGGTCAGTATATTAGCATCCTCAACGTGACCAACAAAGAGCAGCTAGAATCAGCGATCATTGACTGTCAGGCTTCTTATATCCAGAGCAATGCAGTAGAATATCGTCGCCATAATCAGCAGGTCGATGCCTCAATGGCAATCCTGATCCAAGAACAAATTGAGGGTCAGTATAGTGGCGTAGCATTTAGTCGAGATCCTGTAAATCAGCTACGGGACAGCGTTTCTGTTGAGGCTCTACCAGGAAAAGCTACCAAAATTGTCTCAGGCAAATATACTCCCCAAAGATATCAGGTTGCTATTCCTGAGGTATCTTTAACCAGTCCTGAATCGGAGCAGATAGTTACCGTAACCGCCGAAAATAAAGCCAAGCATCAGGTCGATATCCCTGGGACAATTATCGAATCTGCTGCCCTGCTGGCGCGAGAAATGGAGGATTTATTTGAAGGAATTCCCCAGGACATTGAATGGACTTATGACGGTCAAAAGCTGTGGCTACTTCAGGTACGTCCCATCACTACCATGCAGCCAATTTGGACGAGACGCATTGCTGCTGAGGTAATTCCCGGCAAAATTAGACCTCTCACCTGGTCGATTAATCAGCCTCTGACCTGCGGAGTTTGGGGCAAGATTTTTACCATTGTGTTGGGCGATCGCGCCCGCGATTTAAACTTTGAACAAACAGCAACGCTTCACTTTGGTAGCGCTTATTTCAATGCCTCTTTACTCGGCACAATTTTTCGTCGTATGGGCTTACCACCAGAAAGTTTGGAGTTCTTGACTCGCGGTGCAAAATTTACCAAACCGCCTCTAGCTTCAACTATCAAAAATATACCTGGACTCTGGCGACTCCTCAAACGAGAATGGCACCTTATAACTAGTTTCCAGCGCGATCGCACTCAGCTCTTTGAGCCAATTCTGGCGGAAATTGCCGAGTACCCAGCAACAGAACTATCGCCGGGAGAAATTGTCAATCGCCTGCATACAATTTTAGGTTTGCTAGATAAAGTCACTTACTACAATATTCTCGCACCCCTTAGCTTTGCAGTTCGTCAAGGTGTGCTGAAAGCCGAAGAGACAGAATTAGACTATAGCCAAACTCCTGAGATTTTAGCCGTTCGTTCTCTAGCAGAAATAGCCTCAGATACGCGTAAAATTCTGGCGACCGAAAAAATCACCCTCGATTCTAGCGCCTCTCTATTTGCTCACATTGCCGAAAATCCGGAAGGGTCTGGAATTATCGAGCGTTTTAACCTTTGGCTAGCTAACTATGGTTACTTGAGCGAAACAGCTACGGATATTGCCGTTCCTCGTTGGCAAGACCAGCCCAGTATTCCACGACAGATGTTTACTCGCTTTTATTTTGACGCTCAGGGAACAAAAATTGCTGAAAATTCGGCTAATAAGCCACAGCAGTCTTGGCGAAGTAAAATAGTTCAGTCTCGACTGAACCTCAAAGGTCAGGTAGCGGAAGTTTATAATCGTCTGCTCGCAAATCTGCGTTGGGCAATTTTAGCTTTAGAAGAGCAGTGGCTTGATCGCCAGTTAATTTGTGAACAGGGAGATATCTTTCTGTTACGACGAGAAGAAATCATTGCCCTCGTCAACAATGACGATCCACAGCTACGAGAACAGCTCCCCGAACTAATTGAGACTAGAAAACGAGAATGGCAAGCAGCAGTCAAACTAGATTCTGTTCCTAAACTTGTATACGGCAAGCCTCAGGCTCTAGCTTGGCAAGCACCTCAACTAGACTCTGCCGAGCGAGTCCAGGGTATTGGTACCAGTACGGGTCAAATTGAAGGCAAGATTAAAATTATTTCGAGTCTGCAGCAGAGCGATCGCGAAGCCAGTCAAGGAAATCCTATCGATAGTCAAACTATTATTGTTGTTCCCTATACAGATGCGGGTTGGTCACCTCTGTTGGCTCGCGCGGGAGGTTTGATTTCAGAAGTTGGAGGTCGTTTATCTCACGGGGCGATCGTTGCCAGAGAATATAACATTCCCGCAGTAATGGACGTAGACAACGCCACCAAGCTATTTCAAGATGGTCAACTAGTTAGATTAAACGGGCAAACAGGAACAATAGAAATCTTAAACTAATACTTTCAAAGCAACGTCCTTTTTACGGAGTATCTTCGAAGATAGACATTTAAGCAGGGTTACAGGTTTCTTTGTCATAAAAATCAAATATCTTTATGCCGATATCGCGCTTAAAACAGTATTTAAATATCTTCTATGAGCCAGAGAGCATGATGGTTTTCCTGTTTTGAACTATATTAAAGACTAATCATTATCTTCTTATATGCTTGCTCTGATTATCGTTGTCACCGTTGTTTTGCTGGGTTCGGCTTTTTGTTCGGGGACAGAAACAGCACTCCTGTCTGTTTCACCGATTAAGGTAAGACAGCTGGCTCAATCAAAAAAACCTGCAGCCCTAGCCTTAGCAAGTATTCGTCTACACGTTAGCCGACCTATCGCCACGATTGTTATTCTCAACAATATTTTTAACATCGTTGGCAGCATCATCATTGGTAGTCTGACTACAACAGTTTTAGGAGATGCCTGGCTAGGGGTATTTTCTGGGGTGCTAACTTTCTTAATTATTGTATTTGGGGAAATTGTTCCTAAAACCCTAAGCCAGCGTTATGCCGAGCAAATATGTTTATTTGTGGCGATTCCAATCAAATTTTTGACTATTATCTTCACGCCTTTAGTCTGGCTGGTAGAAAATGTCACCGCACCTTTAGTTCAGGGTCAAAAAATGCCCACAACTGATGAGGCAGAAATAAAGTTTTTGACTAACATTGGTTTTCAAGAAGGAGTGATTGAAGACGACGAAGCGGAAATGATCCAGCGAGTCTTTCAGCTCAACGATCTTAACGCTGCTGATCTAATGAGTCCGCGCATTATTGTTACTTATCTGCGCGGTGAACAAACCCTGAATGAGTGTCAGTCGGAAATCATTAAATCTCAGCACACGCGAATTCTCGTAATTGATGAAACGATTGATGACGTTACGGGACTGGTTTTAAAAGACGAACTGTTAACGGCGATGATCGAAGCAGACGGCGATCGCCAAATTCATACTCTTCAGCGTCCCGTTCATTTTGTTCCAGAAACCAATCGTGCTGATAAACTACTTAAAGTATTTCAGGAAAACCGCGAACATCTAGCCGTAGTGTTAGACGAATACGGAGGCGTGGCGGGAGTCGTAACTTTAGAAGATGTTCTAGAAGTGCTGACGGGAGAGATTGTCGATGAAACCGATCGCAATGTCGATCTTCAAGAAATTGCCCGTAAAAAACGCCTGCGGTTGCTCAAATCGCGAGGAATTAATACCGATTCTTAAATACTACATATTGATTACTAATAAAATAGGAACTCAAACATAAATTTTGTTTCCTCATTCTTGCTTACGAAGTTTGCTACATGTTTTGCCTTGCTAAGAGCTAATCTACGGAGGCAAAGCCTTCCAGTTATCGAGGCGACGAGCTGCACATTACTGCTGTGGGCAACTTCGAGCGTATCCTTAATTTCTTATCCTTCCAAACAATGCTTAACCCCAAAATCCCCGCCGGTAGACTCCAAGAAAAGTGGGACAACTACAAAGACCACTGCAAGTTAGTCAGTCCTGCAAATAAGAAAAAACATACGGTCTTAATTGTCGGTACGGGACTAGCGGGAGCTTCAGCAGCAGCTACCCTAGCGGAATTGGGCTATAACGTCAAAAGTTTTTGCATTCAGGATTCTCCTCGTCGCGCCCACAGTATTGCTGCCCAAGGAGGTATCAACGGCGCGAAAAACTACCCCAATGATGGTGATACGGTTTGGCGTTTATTCTATGACACTATTAAGGGCGGAGACTATCGCTCTCGCGAAGCCAATGTTCATCGCCTGGCGCAAATTAGTAACCAGATTATCGATCAGTGTGTTGCTCAAGGCGTACCTTTTGCCAGGGAGTATGGCGGTTTATTAGCCAATCGTTCCTTTGGGGGGGCGCAGGTATCTCGCACTTTTTATGCTCAAGGACAGACAGGACAGCAGCTACTCTTAGGGGCATACAGCGCCATGTCGCGTCAAATTGCAGCGGGTAAAATTGAGATGTTTCCCCGACGGGAAATGCTGGACTTAGTTTTAATTGATGGTAAGGCTAGAGGAATTATTGTTCGCAATCTGATTACGGGAGAAATTGAACGGTATGCAGGGGATGCGGTACTGCTCTGTACAGGCGGCTATAGCAATGTCTTTTATCTTTCGACCAACGCCCGCAATTCTAACGTTACTGCTGCCTGGCGTTGCTATAAACGGGGTGCTGTCTTTGCGAACCCCTGCTACACCCAAATTCATCCTACCTGTATTCCTGTCTCTGGCTCATATCAGTCCAAGTTGACTCTGATGAGTGAGGGATTGCGTAACGATGGACGGGTCTGGGTGCCAAAACAGCCAGGAGACAAGCGATCGCCTAATCAGATTCCTGAAGATGAAAGAGACTATTACCTAGAAACTAGATATCCTAGCTTTGGAAATCTCGTCCCTCGCGATGTTGCTTCTCGCAATGCAAAACAGGTGACGGATGAGGGAAGGGGCGTTGGCGAAACGGGTCTAGCAGTATATCTGGATTTTCGCGATGCGATCGCCAAACAGGGCAAAGACTTAATTGCCGAACGTTACGGTAATTTGTTCGACATGTATCAGCGTATTACGGGGGAAGATCCTTACACAGTGCCGATGCGTATTTATCCTGCGGTTCACTATATTATGGGTGGCTTGTGGGTAGACTATAATCTGATGAGTACGATTCCTGGTTTACACGTGCTGGGGGAAGCTAACTTCTCCGATCATGGGGCAAATCGCCTCGGGGCAAGTGCTCTAATGCAGGGACTCTCCGATGGCTACTTTGTAATTCCCTATACTCTCGGTAACTATATTGCCACAACCGATTTACCTCCTGTAGAAACTAATGATCTTGCTTTTGAGGAGGCGGAAGCGACGGTTAATACAAAAGTCAACAAACTGCTTGGCATTAAAGGCAACAAAACCTGTACAGAATTCCACCGACAGCTAGGCAAAATTCTTTGGGATCGGGTTGGCATGTCTCGCGATCGCGCTGGGTTAGAAACGGCGATCGCTGAAATTTCCGCTTTGAGACAAGAGTTCTGGTCAAACGTCACCATACCAGGAGATAAACACACTTTCAATAAACACCTAGAATTTGCTGGTCGAGTTGCCGACTTTTTAGAGTTAGGGGAATTAATGGCGCGAGATGCCTTAGATCGGGAAGAATCCTGTGGAGCGCATTTCCGTGAAGAATGTCAAACTACAGAAGGGGAAGCACAGCGTAATGACGAGCATTATTCTTATGTTGCAGCCTGGCAATATCAGGGAGATGAACAAGAACCCTTACTGCACCAAGAGCAGCTAGAGTTTGAAAATGTGGAGTTAACTCAGCGTAGCTATAAGTAGAACTATCAAGGCAAGTTATGGAATCGAGATAGTCATAGAAAGCAAACGAAAAAAGAAAGCTGTGATAAGCACCTTTAATCCTTCTGACCACATGAGGCTAAAGTCTTTGTGACTTGAAACCAAATAATCAGAAAATGATTGAGATTAGTTCTATCTGAGGGAAGTAAGGTTAGCCTGTATATCCTTCATCGATTGCCAAATTACTTCCGTGGGCTGCATCCACCGCCAGCCGATCGCATCTTTCGTTTTCGGCTATCCCTGCATGTCCTTTAACCCAGATAAATTCAATATCGTGAATCTTACAAAGATCTAATATTTCTTGCCACAGATCGGGGTTTTTAGCCATTTCTTTAGCATTTCGGCGCCAGCCTTTTGACTGCCATTTTTTTGCCCAGCCTTTGTTCACAGCATCCACTATATATTTAGAATCAGTGTGCAGCTTGACTTTAGAATTAGACTTGAGGGATTCTAGTGCAGCGATCGCGCCCATCATTTCCATCCGATTATTGGTAGTTAGTTTGTATCCCTCTGCTAGTTCCTCTCGGCGATCGCCATCAATGATTACTGCACCATAGCCACCCTTTCCAGGATTCCCAGTACAAGCGCCATCTGTATAGATAATTATGGTGTTGCTAGGAATAGAAGAGCTGGTTTGAAGGGTAGATTTTGATTTGAGACTAAGCTTTGGTTTGCTAGAAGCTGTTTTATTCTTGCTTGGCTTTAGGCTTTGGACATAGTTAAGCAGTTCGGGTAACAAAGACTCTGGTAATGCTTCAACTTCCGCCACGATTTTACTTTTATAATCCATTACTAACCCCAAGCGAACTATATTACGCCTTATATGATAGTTGATTTATCTATTTGGTTAGAGCAGCTATTGAGCAGTAGAATAACCGCAGATCTTTGCATTATTTAATAAAGAACGACCATGACATTAAGACAATTAAAACTAGGGGAGGCTCAATCTTTACAGGCAATAAACTAAATAATAGGAATAAAATTTATCTACAACAAAGTATGCCTACAGTTAATGTCCGTGGAGTAGACCACTATTACGAATGGATTCGTCGCTCCGAGAATTCTGGCAAACCCGTTATGGTCTTTATCCATGGCTGGGGTGGATCGGGACGATATTGGCGCAGTACGGCAGAAGCGATCGCCGATAACTTTGATTGTCTACTCTACGATTTGCGAGGATTTGGTCGCTCTAGCTTATCTCCAGGCGCACCAGAAATTGGTTACGCGATGGAAGACTATGCAGATGATTTGGCTCTTCTCTTGGATGCTTTAGATCTCAAGCAGATATATCTCAATGCCCATTCAATGGGTGCTTCTCTAGCTACGTTTTTCCTTAATCGCTATAGCAACCGGGTACATCAGGCAATTCTTACCTGTAACGGCATTTTTGAATACAATGCTCTGGCTTTTGCAGCCTTTCATAAAGCGGGAGGCTACGTCGTTAAGTTGCGCTATAACTGGTTTTTGAAATTTCCCTTTGCCGATCGCCTGTTCATGGCGCGATTTTTACACCGTCCGATTCCCAAAAGCGATCGCCTAGAATTTTTAGAAGATTATTTGAAAGCAGATGCTAAAGCAGCAGCAGGTACTATTTATACTTCTGTGAGCAAAGAGGCAGTAGAAACTATGCCTCAAGAGTTTGCCAATCTAACTGTGCCTACCCTAATGGTATCGGGAGAAAAAGATATTATTATCCCTGCCAAAATGGGCAGGCAGGCAGCAGCCTTAAATGACAGAATACAGTACGCTGAACTGCCAAAAACTGCTCATTTCCCGATGCTAGAGGATAAATCAGCCTATCTCAGCACGATCAATGAGTTTCTTCAGGTTGGCAGCGCAGTTGCCTAAAGGTCTATTTTGCTGCTTGATGTGACTGTAGATAGTTTTTTGCCATGGTTTTCAAGCGATCGCTTTCAAAAATATAGTTATCAATTAGCTCTCTTTGTTTAATATGAGGCTGTTTAGTTTTTTGATGCTGTCTTCTTTGCCGACGTTCGGCTTGATTTCCTCTTCTGGTTACATGATTCGCAACTCGGTGTTCGCCAAAAATATGTAGTCCAATGGCTGCAATCTCATCTAATCCGAAAGAGGATTCGGGTTCTCTTAATTCCTTGAGTTTTGCGTTTACTTCTTGCTTAAACTGACGTAGTTTTGCCTGTGCCTCATTGATACGCTTAAGCTGTTGACGCACAGACTGGGGATTATCTAGATTGAGATGAAGTTGGGCTGAAACTTGTTTGATTTGTTGAAGATTAGCCATGATATCAAGATAGAAAAAATCGCTTACATTCTATTCGAGAGTGACTAAAAGGGCGAGTAGTCAAGACAGCGATCAACAATAATATTGTGCAGCAGAAAATTGCAGGTAAATGATAGATAATTTCTCCGACTCATCAGATTCAACGACTGACCTAAAATTAGCCACTCAACTGGAGTTAGCAGTCCAAGATTTATTGTGGTTTAGCGAGGCGGAATACCCTTTAAAGGTTATCTACTGGGAAGATCTTGAAAATTTCAACGAAAATTATCTATTACAGCGCCATAATTTGCCTGAGACAACAAAAGTAGCTGTACAAAAACCTGATGATTTCTTTGATTCGGTAACTAAGCTCGAACCTTGGCATAACGAGACAGAGCAGTTAGAAGTTGAAAAGTATCAGCAATTAGTAAGCTTACTGACCGATAATCTAACCGATTTACAGGTTTATTTATTGGGCGAAATAGAGATTGAGCTTTATGTACTGGGTAAAACACAGCATCAGGCGATCGCTGGATTTACAACTAAAATAGTTCAGACATAATTTGACGGTCTATATGGCGATCGCAGCAAGCTAGATTAGCAAGAGAGCAAAAGTTTAAAACACAGGCATTAATCCACCTCTTTTCACATTAAGTAAATTTATTGATAGATTGCTTTTTGTCGCCAGAGATACTCTGTTAAAC
>JBCBEA010000039.1:0-13519 GCA_038529195.1 Cyanobacteria bacterium J06600_6 | reverse complement strand
AAATAGTACCTTGATTCAGCAATACCAGAATTTTTTTTATCATTCTGTGTCAATACAGTAAAAATAGATCGGCAAAAACTTCTAAGTATATATAGACGACAGGAAGTAAAGCTAGCGCCTGAGGCTGGTCACATGTTGCTTTAAACTAAAACAAAACCAATTTGTTCAACTATGAAAAAGACCTTTTTTACCTGGATTATAATCATATTTGCCACGTTTTGCTTAGCTTTGCCCGTTAACGCTGCTTCCATAAGCACAGAGAATATTCAAGTACTCCATCCTCAAGCCAGCAATACTTTGAAAATAGGTAAGGAAACTTTTAGTTATAAGATTCTCACGGGCGAAAATGCTTTAGAAACAATGTCGACAACGCAAATTACTCAACCGTCTGGATCTGACGGACTTCTATGGAACAAGCACATATTACAGACTCCTGAAGAAGTTTATATTGCGGAGGGAGACTTCGAGTTTATTTTCTCCCAATCAAATAAAAAAACCCAGGCAAGCCCAGGAGACGTGGTTTTAATTCCAGCTGGTACGTCCTTTGGTTTTAGACATATCAGTAAAGGACAGGGAACCGTTGTAGTAGTTGATCGCAGCTCTGCCTTACCAGATACGTTGGTAGAAATAGACAATTCGGAAAATAAAAATCGCGAACCAGATATTCAAACTATAAGTTCAATTGCCAACAAATATGGAATTGAATTTTTAAATTAAGCGACTAGAGAGCGATCGCTTTTACAGGATTATTTTTAATCCGAAGGTAGTGGACAAGAACTAAATTCTTAAAATTCTTATCCACATACATTATCAACGTAGATTAGCTAGGAGGAAGCAATCGTCCAATCGTGCGATTTTCGGCAGTAAAGGTTGTCTGCGCCACGCGCTGAATATCTCCAGGAGTAATCGCTTCAAGCTTTTTCAATTCCTCAAACATATTGCGCCAGTCTCCTGTTTTTGCCTCATATTCGACTAGCTGACGTGCCATACCCATATTGGAATCAAGAGTGCGTAACAAACTTGCTTTAAGCTGAGTTTTGATCTGGTCTAATTCTGCCTGAGTGACGGATTCTGTTTTTAGGCGATCGATTTCCGTTCTCAAAGCTGTGGCGAGATCTTCAACGCTAGTACCAGGAGAAGTTAGGGCATATAACAACATGAGGTTGGGATATTTATTGCCAGGAAAACCGCTAAAGCCTTGGGCGGATAGGGCTACCTGCTTTTCTTCTACCAGAGATTTATAGAGGCGGGAAGTTCTACCGCTGCTAAGTAGTTCAGAAATAACCTCATAGACTGCATAGTCAGGATCGCTGAGTGCAGGGATATGATAGCCTTCGAGATACCAAGGTTGGGAAGGAAAGTTAACCGTAACTTCTTTAGTTTCTGTTTGGGGAGGCTCTACTTTGGTAACGGTAGCGGGCTGAGGCTGACTATTAAAGCGTCCAAAATAGGTTTGAGCTAATTCTTGTACGTTTTCAGGATCAACATCTCCAGCGATCGCAATGGTCAGATTGCTGGGTGAATAATAAGCCTCAAAAAACTTCCTAACATTATCCCTAGTCAAGCCGTCTATATCTTCGTTATAGCCAATTACAGGACGTTTGTAGGGATGGGTATCGTAGGCAGTATCGAGAAATTCCTCAATCATTTTGCCAATTGGCGAATTATCGGTGCGCATTCTTCTCTCTTCAAGAATTACCTGCTTTTCTTTGTAGAATTCGCGAAAAACGGGTTCGAGAAATCTTTCTGACTCTAGAGACATCCAAAGCTCTAGCTTATTGGCAGGGAAGCTATAGAAGTAGCTAGTATAGTCGGCAGAAGTGGCAGCATTTAAACCGACACCCCCTGCCGTATCAACAATCTCGCCAAACTTGTTTTGCTCAACATATTTACTCGCAGCAGCCTGGGTAGCAGCAAACTTTTTTGATAGCTGGGCAACTTTGTCCGCGTCTTCTGATTCTTGAGCCTGCTTGATCTGAGCAAAGAGTACATCTAGTTTGTTTAACTGCTTGGCTTCGGCGCGGTAGTTTGTCGTTCCGATTTGTTTAGTACCTTTAAAAGCTAAGTGTTCTAGAAAGTGAGCTACACCTGTCTGACCATCAGGTTCATCAACTCCGCCGACGTTAGCGTAGGTAACAAAAGAAACCACAGGTGCTTCATGATTTTCTAAGACAATAAACTGTAAGCCATTATCGAGAGTAAACTCCGAGATCTGCTCAATTACTCGGTCTACATAGGGTTCAATCGAAGACTGTTGCTGAGTCTGGGGTACAGCCAGGACAGATAGACTAAAACAATTCCACCACAAAATTGCGATCGCCACTAGAGTTATCCAGCGCGATTTAATGATTCTCAAACATTTAGCTCTATCTGATTTCATCCCCTGTTCCCAATTAATTAGTTTATTTCAGCAGTCTGGTTTAGATTACTGCGGTTATATTCTACTCAGATTTGGCTCTGTATTGCCTTTGTATTCAACAATAACAATGATTCGGAATAAATATAAATAACAATCTGTAAAGAATTGAGCCAGAAAAGATGACCTTTTGCCATATAGGACTATTGTGGAATTCTAGATTATGAAATCGATCGCCAGTTTCTCAATTTTAAATACAAATTTGAATTTAACTGATGCATTCTAAGCTATCAATTCCTACTTAATTGTCCATTATCGCCGAATAGTTATCACGAAAGCCTATGCAAGTTTTTTCTCAGCAAGCCTGGAGAGAGATGCGCCAAACGCCACCAACAGAGGAGGATACGCGCACTAAGATTTTACAGGCATCCCTAAAATTATTTGCAAAGCGCGGTTATGATGGCACGACCACAAAGGATTTAGCAAAATCAGCAGGAGTAGCAGAAGGAACTCTATTTCGTCACTTTAGTAATAAAAAAGCTATTTTAATTGAAGTAGCAACCGCAGGCTGGGTCGATATTCTCACTGATTTATTGACCGAACTGAGCGAAATGGGCAGCTACAAAGCCGTTTCGCAGGTAATGCGTCGCCGAATGCTAAACATGCGTAAAAATAGGGATCTGATGCGAGTTTGCTTTATTGAGGCTCAATATCATCCAGAACTGAGAGACAGCATTCAGGCTGAAGTAATTAGTAAGATGACTGATGTTGCGGAGGCTTTTTTTGAAACGGCTATGGAGAAAGGGATTTATCGACGTATGAATCCTAAAATAGTCGCCAAAGTATTTTTAGGTATATTTGCGATCGCTGGTTTTTCGGAAGAAACAATCATGAATCCTGATGCTTCACCCCAAGCAATGCAAGAAATGGCGGAGGGTATTTCTGACATTTTTCTGCGGGGAGTATTAAGTAATGAGCAATGAACAATGAGCAATGGACAATCAATCATTGATCGGTGATTAATTACTATTATTAATTATCAATTACTAAGCAGTGACTATCGTTAAACGCACCCAACGCAAAACTAGAAAGTATCGACCAAGCCTCTGGTTGGAAAGGTTAATGGCTTTAATTGCTGTCGTTAACCTTATTATTGTTGCTTTTGATCTAAGCTATGTTCCTCTACGAGATTTCTATTTATCAGGTCAAGTGACAATTGGCGGGATTAACACCGCTTATGTTCAGTTTGCAGGTATAGAACTTGATTTGCTCCCCGACACTGCTTCTGAGTTTATTACTCAATACGATGTCGTTAAGGGTATTCTTCCCAACCGAGATACGGAAGAATATTTAACCAAAGTAGCTCAGTTAGAGCAGGAAATAGCCGTTAATGGCGTAAAGTCTCCCAATGCCAATGCCCTGTTTGGCGATATTCGTCGGCGCAGCATCGAAATTATTCAAACTGACGCTTTTTCTGAGGCTAATAAAACAGGTAGCCTGGAAAGAATCAAAAATAGAATGCGATCGCATGTGCCGAATCAGGATAACTCGGCAAAAATGTCATTTTGGCGCTATTGGACTCCTGCTTATTTTGATGGCAAGGTAGAAAAAGAACTTGCTTTCTTTGCTACTGAAATTAAACCTCTGTTTGAAACGAACTACTATCGCGTCATCGGCGAAAATGGTGGCTATGTAGATTATTTTGGCTATATTGATTTTCCTTTTGGCGTACTGTTTGCCCTCGAATTTTTGGGGCGCAGCTGGTTTATTAGCCGTCGTCGCGTTGGTGTCAGCTGGCTCGATGCAATGCTTTGGCGCTGGTATGATATTTTCTTTTTGCTGCCTATTTGGCGCTGGTTAAGAGTTATTCCTGTAACTATTCGCCTAAGTCAGGCACAACTAATTGACCTGAGTGCGATTCAAAGACAGGTCAGCCAAGGTTTAGTCGCGGGAATTGCCGAAGATGTGACCGAAGTTGTAATCATTCGTCTGATCGATCAGATTCAAAGCTCTGTAAGAAATGGTGATGTTTCTCGACTACTTTCACAGCAAACCGCCAATCCCTACATCGATCTCAACGACACTAACGAAATTGCCGAACTGGTAAGAATTTTTGCCAGGGTATTGGCAGACCGGGTCATACCGGCAATTCAACCAGAAGCGGAAATCTTGTTGCAATATAGCGTTGATAAAACCTTGAGACAAAGCTCTGCTTATCGAGGAATCAAGATGCTGCCGGGAGGAGATCGTACCGTCAGCACAATTAGCAAACAGCTAGTCTCTCAAACCTATAGTGCGTTTGCTACCACTCTCCAAGCCATATTAGCCGAAGATGAACAGTTTGATCGTCTGTTAGAAAGCTTGGTCAGTAACGTTGGGAAATCTATGTCTAGTGAGCTACAGGCACAGCAGAGCATGAATAGAATCGAGCTATTAATCGTTGACTTTTTAGAAGAAGTTAAGGTTAACTATGTCCAGCGTCTGTCTCAAGAAGATATAGAAGACATCCTGGAAGAAACTCGTCGTTTGCGGAGATAAAGTTGATTATTATTTATTGAGGTGAGCATGAATTAACTTTAAAGCAAGAGCTTACTCCTATCCTTGCCCACCCTACATTTACTTGCTCCCCTGCTCCTTCTGCCTTCTCAAGAGGCTATAGCAATTGGTTTCCCTGTCACATATCCCTGAGCATAGTCGATGCTAATCTTGCCGATATGTTCGAGAATGCGATCGGTTTCGACAAACTCGGCAATAGTTTTGATTCCCATGAGATGAGCAACATCATTAATCGAAGAAACGATCGCCCGATCGTATTCTTCATCGGGGATAGCCGTAACTAAGCTACCGTCAATCTTTAGGTAGTCAATCGGTAAATTTTTAAGGTACGAAAATGAAGATAGTCCGCTACCAAAATCATCTAGGGCAAATTTTACTCCCAGCTCTTTCATCGCTGCCATAAACTTTTGGGCATAGCTCAACTGGGAAATTGCAGCGGTTTCGGTAATCTCAAAACAGAGACAGTCTCCTGGGACTTGAGATTTGGTAATCAGATCGAGGGCAAAACTAGTAAAGCGCTCGTCATTAATACTGGCTCCGGATAAGTTAATTGACACCAAATCTTTCTGAGCAGCAAAATACTTATGATATGAATTGAGTGTTGCTTCTAGTACCCAGCGATCGACTATTGTAATCACACCGTAACGCTCTGCTACAGGAATAAACTCTTCAGGCGCAATCAAATTGCCCTGGCGATCTCTGAGTCGCAATAAAAGTTCGTAGTGATTCTGCTTATTGCCATCATCAATCATGGGTTTAATCAGCTGCTTAACCAAATGAAAACGGTTTTCTTTAATTGCCTGAGAAATATTGGCAACGTGACCCATTTGCGTTTGCTCTAGATCTAGTTCGCGATCGTGATCTTCAACAATATAAACTCTACCCCTACCGAGGTTTTTCGCCTGATAGCAGGCTAAATCTGCCCGACTTAAAAGCTCTGTTGCATCAGCTTCGCTACCGCTAATGCCCACCATGCCGATGCTCACGCCGACATCAAATTCAACCGTTTTCCACTTGAGGCGATAGTTGTTGATTGTCCTAATTAGCTGTTCGCAGACTTGTTCTGCTTCTGAGAGCGAGCATCCTTCTAGCAACAGTCCAAACTCATCTCCTCCCAACCGCCCTAAAGTATCCTCTTTGCGGATCATTCCTTCCATGAGAGTCGCCAATTCTGATAATAGGCGATCGCCAGCTAAATGTCCTGCAGTATCATTGACAATTTTGAAGCGATCTAAATCCAAATAGCACAATACCGAGTGAGTACCGTATTTTTGTGCTTTTTGAACTGAATATTCCAGTTTTTGATTAAATTCTCGGCGGTTTAATAGTCCAGTCAGATCATCATAAGCAGCCTGGTAGGCGATTTTTTGATAGAGGTTTTGCTCCGCCGTAATTTCTTGCTTAACTCCTCGATAACCTAAAAAGTTATGTTCTTGATCAAATAAAGGATTGCCGTTGATCTTAAAAATCCGCACACCACGCTCTCGATCCTGAAGACTAAAAGTAAAATTTTTAAATGGCTGTCTGGTTTTGGCAATACGTTCAAAAGATTCCCAATCAACATCTAAACGAGGATTGTTTTTGTGTAGTAGAGGGGGATAGTTACCTTTTATTTCCGAGGGTTTTAAGTTACATAAATCTTCTATGCTGCCAGAAATATAGGAGTAATTAAGATTATGATCTAATTCCCAAAAGACATTAGCTCCCGCCTCGGCAAGATCTTTGTATCTTTGCTCATTCTCCTGCAGAATTTTGTTGGCTAATTCGCGTTTACGTCCCCTACCAATCAGAAAAATGATGGCTGAAAAACTCGAAAGTAAAATAATCCCAAATAGCAAAATCAGAGATCTATATTTGACGTAAGTGGGTGCTTCCACATATAGCAGTTCGCTATCTTCAGGCAGAAGTTCGAGCTTAATATTATGCTTGAGTAACTCTCGGTAGTCGAAGATCCAGCGGTTTCTACCTGTAAAAAAAGGACCGATTCGATCGGGCTTGACTCCCTGCAAAATTTTATGAGCTAGCTCAACTCCTTGACGAACATGATAATCTACATCAAATACTTTGCCGCCTACTACACCGTTACCCAAACGAACAGAACTATCGGTATAAATTGGATTGGGAACTAAATTGCTGAGAATTTTAGCATCCGAGCCTCGATCTATAGGGATTTTTTCACCAGAACTTTGGTATAGCTGTCCTAGCATAATGATTGGTAGAGTCTGAGGATAGTTTCTCAGCTTAATCTTTACTTCTTCAGGACTGAGGTTTTCAATTACCTCTACCTTGAGAGATTGATAGGGATTGTCCCGAATAGCTGCAATCTGAGATAAATCTGTCTCTTCTGCTGCTGTAGTGTTGCGAATAACGATGACGGTGTTTGTCCAGGTCTGTCTAGCTGCTTCCACAGCTGTTTCCACAATAGAGCGATCTTCGATTACCCCCGTAAGCCAAGGTGTATCTAACACCTGCTGATCTACTTCTTCGACTCCCAAAAATACCACTGGCAATTCTGGCAAAAAATTTTGGTGTTGGCGCAAAATTAATTCTAAACTGGGTTCTTCGATTACCATCAGTAAATCAATTTCAATGCGTCGATATTTTCTATTTAAATATTCGACAAATTCTTGTTCCTGTTTTTTATCAGCATTATCAGAATCTCGAAGAAACTCATGATAGATATTGTTATCTCTACCTAATTCAGCAAATCCTTGCTCAATGCCCAACTGTTGCTGTTTAGTAGAAGCTAATTCCGAATCATAAGAATGGATTACTAAAACGTTATCTTCAGCATTAGCTTTTAAGGTGTGTAAGTTAAGCCCTAATAAGCTAAACAGAATAATATTACATGAAGCTTTGACACAATTATTTAAAAGTGAAGCTGTGCTAATCAACAGTCCATAGCGATACATCATCGATAGTTTGGCTTTTGGTATGCCTTCAAGGTAGCGGAATTAAGTAAAATACTCTAGCCAAATTAGATTAATTTTGGTGAAACTTTACCGATCGCCGGACTTTCTTGCCTCATTAATTTAAAACTTGTTTAGGCAGTGAATCGGCTAATTTGGCAATTTTTGCAGGAGTATGAGAATTTTGTACTTAGTTTTCTAGGGAAGACTCGATGCTTCCCCAAATTTTAGAACCATATCGGGTTCAATTTAATTTAAGAGGGTGTTTGAGAAGTTGTTTTTTATACAAGTCAATTCTTAGTTCTGCCCCCCTTGCCCCCGAACTCGCGCGTTCCTTTGCGCCTGTACGCGACGCAGGGTCGATCGTCAAATTTGGGGGGAACAAGATCTAAAAGTCCCCCAGACTTGGGGGATTTAGGGGGCTTTTAAGTAAAGTTTCATACTTTTAAAACATACTCTAAAAGTTACGGTGTTCGACGATCGCCTTGGTTAGCTTTTGAATTACCTCCTCGATCGCTATTGCTCCTAACTCTCCTGAAGCACGGGTACGGATACTCAAAGTATTATCCGCTACTTCTTTATCTCCCACTACGGACATAACTGGAATTTTTTGCTTCTCGGCGTTGCGCACCATTTTACCCAAGCGATCGCCATTTGTATCGGCTTCGGCACGAATTCCCGCAGCTCGCATCTGCGCAGCTACCTGCTCGACATACTCATAGTGATCTGGTCGGACAGGCAACAGACGCACCTGAATCGGCGCTAACCAGAGCGGAAAGTCTCCCGCATACTCTTCAATCAAAATACCAATTAGTCGTTCGAGAGAGCCAAAAGGCGCACGGTGAATCATGATTGGACGCTGGCGAGAACCGTCTTCGGCAACATATTCTAATCCAAAACGTTCGGGCAGATTATAGTCTACCTGAACTGTACCCAACTGCCATTCCCGACCAAGAGCATCTTCAAAGATAAAATCGAGCTTCGGTCCATAGAAAGCAGCCTCGCCGATACCTTCAAAATGATTCATCTCCATTTTCTCGACCGCGCGACGAATTGCTCCCTGTGCTTTCTCCCAGGCATCATCTGAACCAATATATTTATCTGATTCTGGATCGCGGAAGCTCAAACGAGCCTTGAATTTGGTTAACTGCAAACTTTTGAAGACTTCTAAAATTAGCTCTACTACTTTTAAAAACTCATCATCTAGCTGTTCGGGAGTAACAAATAAATGAGAGTCATCAACGGTAAAACCCCGTACCCGAGTCAGTCCCCCAAGCTCTCCAGACTGCTCATAACGGTAAACCGTGCCAAACTCAGCTAAACGGATAGGTAGCTCTTTATAAGAACGTAGTTCGCTTTGATAGATTTGGATATGAAAAGGGCAGTTCATGGGCTTGAGGACAAAACCTCGATCTGCTTCCACCTCATCTTCATCTGCCATCAGCGGAAACATGTCCTCTTTGTAGTAAGGATAGTGTCCCGAAAGTTTAAACAGGTCTACCTTGGCTAAATGGGGCGTGACTACGGGCAAATAACCCCGCTTTGTTTGTTCTCCCTTGAGGTAGTCTTCTAATTGCGAGCGTAAAATTGTGCCTTTAGGAGTCCACAAGGGCAATCCAGAACCGACTGGATCGGCAAAGATAAACAGTCCTAGTTCCTTACCTAGCTTACGATGATCGCGCTTTAAGGCTTCTTCTTTGCGACGTTTGTGTTCTGCTAGCTGTTCGGGAGTTTCATACGCCGTACCGTAGATCCGCTGGAGCTGCGCTTTATTTTCATCTCCGCGCCAGTATGCACCCGCTACACTTTCTAAAGCGATCGCCTTGGGATTGAGTTCGGCTGTGCTCTCAACATGAGGTCCCGCACACAAATCCCACCACTGTTCTCCCAAATGATAGATGGTAATCGGCTCTTGAATGCTGTCGAGAATTTCTAGCTTGTAGGGTTCTTTCTGGGCTTCAATTCGACTCTTTGCTTCTTCCCGACTTACTTCTTCGCGAACTACAGGCAGCTTGCGGTTAATGATCTTGATCATCTCCTTACGGATCTGTTTCAAATCCTTCTCGGTAAACGGATCTGGACTATCAAAATCGTAATAAAAACCTGTTTCCGTCCAGGGACCGATCGTTACCTGAGCCTTGGGGAATAGCTTCTGTACCGCCATTGCCATAATATGTGAGGCGGTATGACGAATTTTTAGTAACGACTCGGATTGGCTAGTACGAAGTAATTCGATCGGTTGTTGTGGTTGTTCTGCTTCGGGCATCGGCTGTTATTAAAGACGCAAGTAATACCGTTTCATTTTAGATTAGATCGGGATTGCCCCTCAGAAGGAACATTCCGACTGAGTAAAAAAAATAATACTTATATTAAATTTTGTAAAAAACGCTAAGATAAACCTGGGAATAAAAAACAAGTTTTAACATAATCTAGATAAATGTCTACCGAGCAACCAACCGAGAAAGAGTTACTAAAGACGGTATTAGAACCGTTGCTAGAAGATTTTCAGTATTGGTTTGGGCGATCGCGTACTCTTTTAGAATCTGAGCAAATGCCCTTCTTTACGACTCAAGAACAGACTGATTTCCTAGACAGGCTTGTTTATGCTCAGCAGGAAGTTCAGACGGCACAAATGCTGTTTAAAGCGACAGATGGTTTAGCTGGTATAGATTCTAAAATGTTGCTTCCTTGGCATCAGCTAGTGGCTGAATGTTGGAACATAGCTCGAAAAAGAAGAGAAGACAAGCAAGCTTCAAACTAGGCGACAAACATCCCAGACAATAAAACCTTAAACAACAGTAAAAAAAGACTCATCTTTGTCGATCGCCGACTATTGTTATGAGTTTATGAGGAAAAATAAACTATATGTTGCATTTAATTTACATTTTAGCTTTTACAGTCATTGCTCTCTTAGCAGTTAGCAATCTAATTCGGAGTTTGGTAACTCTGAGTGCAGAAACTCAAAAATTTTATCCTCCCCAATACAATGGTTCTGGAATAAACAAGGTGACTTCTCCTACAAACAAGGCAGTGCATCCTGAGTTGCTAGATGAGCAGGGCAAGGTAATCGAAGAACCACTGCTAGTTATGCGTTCCGTATCGGTAGATGATGCTCGTTCGCGTTTGAACGATTTATACGATGCTTCTCCTAGCAAAACTATTGAACCAGAAGATTAATAAATTCGCAACAGCAACAATTATCGCGATCGCTCTTTACGAGTAAGCAAGCTAGTGGCAATTTGATACCATTCCTCTCGATACTCCTGATGGTCGCCCCGTTCAGTCAGTGTTTTGCCTGCTAACTCAGGATGTTGCTGGTGAAAAATAGTGTCAACTCGTTTATAGAACACACTCGCATCTATATCTAAAGATTCAACTCTCTGGTGTATCTGACGTTGAAAATCTAGTTCGTTTTGACTCAAGACAAAATCCTGAGAGTTGCGCTCAAAATCAATGGTGACAGTTTTAGTGATGCGATAGTTTATTAGGACAAAACTAATCAATCCTGGGATAAGAATAATCCCCGCAGCAATTAGACCCCAGTGCCACGGTTTAGCCCTGCGGAAATTAACCGTCAGCATCTGCAACGTTTTTTTAGTTTGACGGGCAATCTTATCATTAAAACCAGCCTGGCGACGCGATTGAGGATGATAGTTTTTGGTGGCAAAGCTACTAGTCCCCGATTTTTCTGTTCGCTCATTAGCTGGAGCGAGGATTAGCGTGCGACAACGAGAAATAAAGCTGTTGATTGGTGATTTTTCGGTCTTTGCTAAAACCTGAAGCACCTGTTCTGCAGATTGATAGCGATCGCATGGTCTGTCTGCCAACATTTTTTTGAGTATCTTTTTAAACTCAGAACTAGCCTCAATCTGATTCCAGTCCCACCGTCCCAAATGACTGTCGTATAGCTTGTCTGGCTGTTTGCCTGTCAAAAGTACTACGGCAGTTGCAGCCAGAGAATAAAGATCGCTGCTGGGCATTGCTTGACCCCGACTAAGCTGCTCGTCGGGAGAATAACCTTTTTTGCCAATTAATGTGATGGCGTGCCCTCTAGATCTGGAGACGGCATTGGCAGCTAGTTTGACGCAGCCAAAATCAATCAGGACGGCTTTTGCATCATCATCGCGTAAAATCAAATTATCGGGAGAAATATCGCGATGAATCAATTCTGAAAGGTGAATATAATCCAAGATTGGCAAAATATCCTCGAACATTGACACTACTTCCGCTTCGGTCAACCTATCTCGGCGCAGCAATAATTCCCAATAGCTTTTACCTGGTACATATTCTTGAACTAAAAATAGCGATCGCCTGCCATCAATTTTTGTTCTTAACAGCGCTTCAAAACGAGGAATTTGCTGGTGACTCAGCTTGTAGAGAATGCCCGCTTCTCGCTCAAATAAATCTTCTGCCTGACGCAATTCGTCATCACGATCTACCTGTGGGGCAAACTCTTTGAGTACGCATAACTCCCGATAACGTTGAGTATCTTCTGCTAAATAAGCTCGACCGAACCCTCCCCTACCAATCTGCTTGACGATGCGGTAGCGATTATTAAGGATGACTCCATCTCTTAGGGCAGAAGTAGAAGCTCTAGACATCGATCAATTTTGTCTCTTGATAAAACAAGCGCCATTCTAGCAGCAGTTATACGAGAATGGCGTATTGCTTGGATATTTTGCCAATAAATATCGACAGTGACGAGTCCTCAAATCAAGATTGACTGTTTTAACTGTGGCTACTGTTGAGTTATGGAGAAATCGTCAACAAACAAACTACCAGAACCGCTATTTTTAAAGGCAAAAAGCTCTGCCCGGGCAAAATTATTGGGAGCAGTATTATTTAGCTGTTCTTCTCGAACCGTATCACCACCTACCACTACATATTGAAGATCGATCAGTTCATCTGCTTCTGTCGTAAATCGTACGCCAACATAACCTCTCGCACTTGAATTGACGAGTTGAGTAGTGGCATTGAGCTGATAATCGCTTCCTGGTGCGATCAAACCGCTAACATCTTGATTAATCCCGCCAACAGCAGTATCAATTTTTGCCCAGCGATCGCCTGGAGAACGTTCGACAACCGAGATATTCCCGCCAGTAAAATTCCAGCCTGTTAGATTATCTGCAAAACTAGAATTCTGAATTGGAGTGGAGTTGACTATAGGCTCTACTGCTTCCAGCTGATTTACAACCACTTCAGTCGGGTCTGCAGTTGTGATCTCAATGGTTTCAATATTGTCTACTGCTCTAACTTCAGGCTCGGCAAAAGCGATCTCAGCAACACCACCATTTTCACCGCCATCGAAATTATTAAATGTCGCAGCTGGTTCGACAGGAATTTCAATCTCCTCAACCATGACAGGCTCAGTAGTAATTTCTTCAACCACCACTGGCTCGATTACTTCTACCTCTGGTTCAATTACAGGCTCGGCAGCAGGAACACCGGCATTTTCACCGCCTTCGAAGTTATCAAATGTTGCAGCTGGTTCGACAGGAATTTTAATCTCCTCAACCATGACAGGCTCAGTTACTTCTACTTCTGGCTCAGGAGCAATTTCTTCAACCACCACTGGCTCAACTATTTCTGCCTCTGGTTCAATTACAGGCTCGGCAGCAATTTCTTCAACTACCACCGGTTCAACTACTTCTGCTTCTGGTTCAGTAGCAGTCTCTTCAATTACCACCGGCTCAATTAC
>JBCBEA010000038.1:0-14057 GCA_038529195.1 Cyanobacteria bacterium J06600_6 | reverse complement strand
AAAAAGCCGAAAAAATATAAAGTTTTGCCCAAACGGCGTTAAGAATTATTGCGTAAAGACTGCTTTTTATCAACAGATTTGGCGGGCTGTGTTTGTTGCCATGGCTCACTTATAGGCTATTTAAATATAGTAGAATTGGGCAATATTAGACGCTCGCTCTAGCTTGCCTATTTCTGAGACAATAAAGAGCAATATTTAAAACAAAAGCGTTACTTTTCTGTCCGAATATCTACACCAACCGCGTCAATTTATCATTGGAGATAAGACACATGAAATTAGCTTATTGGATGTACGCTGGTCCCGCACATATTGGCACTCTACGCATTGCCAGTTCTTTTAAAAATGTTCATGCAATTATGCATGCACCTTTAGGAGATGACTATTTTAATGTCATGCGCTCGATGTTAGAGAGAGAAAGAAATTTTACTCCTGTCACCGCTAGTATTGTCGATCGCAATGTTTTAGCCCGAGGTTCTCAGGAGAAAGTTGTTGATAACATCACTCGCAAAGACCAAGAAGAAAGTCCAGATCTGATTGTGCTGACTCCTACCTGTACTTCTAGTATTTTACAGGAAGATTTACAGAACTTTGTTAGCCGTGCCTCCATGGATACTAAAGGCGATGTATTGCTGGCGGACGTTAACCACTATCGTTACAACGAACTTCAGGCAGCTGACCGCACCCTGCATCAAATAGTTAAATTCTACTTAGACAAGGCACGTAAAAAAGACGAGTTGCCTACCGATAAAACAGAAATTCCTTCCGTTAACATCATTGGTATTTCTACTCTGGGCTTTCATAACCAGCATGACTGTACCGAGCTAAAGCGTCTGATGGCAGAATTGGGTATTGCCGTAAATGAGGTGATTCCTGATGGTGCATCGGTACACAATCTCAAAAATCTCCCTCGCGCCTGGTTTAATCTTGTTCCCTACCGAGAGTTGGGCATGATGACGGCAGAATACTTAAAGGCTGAGTTTGACATGCCTTTTGTTGACATTGCCCCTATGGGAGTTGTAGAAACGGCTCGCTGCATCCGTCAAATCCAGCAGGTAATTAATGCTCAGGGTGCAGAAGTAGACTTTGAGAAATATATCAACAACCAAACTCTCTATGTTTCCCAAGCTGCCTGGTTCTCTCGTTCAATCGACTGCCAAAATCTGACGGGCAAAAAAGCGATCGTCTTTGGCGATAATACTCATGCCGTCGCCATGACCAAAATCCTGGCACGAGAAATGGGAATTCATGTTGTATTGGCGGGTACTTACTGTAAATATGACTCTGACTGGTTTAAAGAGCAGGTAGGTGAGTATTGTGATGAGGTGCTGATCAGCGATGATAATGCAGAAATTGGTGATGCGATCGCTCGCCTTGAACCCTCTGCCATTTTTGGTACGCAGATGGAACGTCATATTGGTAAGCGTCTAGACATTCCCTGTGGTGTAATTGCTGCTCCCATTCATATTCAGAACTTCCCCATCGGCTATAAACCGTTTATGGGTTATGAAGGTACAAACCAAATTGCTGATCTGGTCTATAATTCCTTCACTCTCGGTATGGAAGACCATCTATTAGAAATATTTGGCGGACACGATACCAAAGAAGCAATTACAGCGGGTATTTCAGCAGGCTCAGATCTTAACTGGGACAAAGATGCGAAAGCTGAACTCGGAAAAGTTCCCGGATTTGTCAGAGGTAAAGTCAAACGCAATACCGAGAAATTTGCCCGCGAACGTAGTCTTTCCGAAATTACCTTGGAAGTAATGTACGCTGCTAAAGAATCGGTTGGCGCATAAATTTTGTATCCGTTTTTTGCGCTAAGGCTAAACATCAACTATCAAAGTAGACGTTACTAATTTGAAGTATGGAATTCAAAAGTAATCTCCTAATAGCTATTAGCTATCAGTTTTTTGATTTACTTAGTCGTAAAAATCACAAAATCTCACCCCAATAGACTTCTTGCACGAATAAATGATAAGGGCTTTTTCCCTTTTCCCCTTCCCCTCTTACCTCCTACCTAGATAGTTAATGGTGATTTATGCAAGAAGTCTAATATAGCAACGCTTAAAAGTAAAATGGGTTCAATCCAAACACTATACTTGGATTGAACCCATCTTGCATGTATTCCTAATAACTTGCGATCGTTTGAACAGATAGCCCGATTAAATTTAAATATGAGAGAACCTTAACTGCGAATTTTGCTTCTTACCATTCAATTTTCTAGTCTAAAGTCTCAAATTTCCCACATTCCATAATCATTCAGAGCATACTCTAGCTGTATCATCAATCGTGGAGCTTTAGATGGTGGCGAACCACGATGAAAACAGAAAGGATCTTCTGCAAAGCCAAATCCTGTCTGCCCACAAATTTCGATCATGTTTTCTTGCCCATAATAGTCGGCAAGCTTTTGATCGGATTGACTTCGCAAAAAATAATGAATCATCCCTCGCTTCTTATGGCTACCGGCAATACAGCGATGAGAACCGCTAAATGAATCTACGTCGGTGAGATAGAAAAAGAACTTCAGCGCGCGATAATCATCTAGATCATAGTGAAACGAAACTGTGGGACTCCCGATCTCTCCTTTCTGAGCATAAGCTTGCCTGTCACCAACAAAAGTCCAGCCCATTTGACTCCGAACTAGAACGGGTTCCTTACCGAGATACTCTGCCGCGATTTCTCTCAGTTTTGGATCTTTGCTTAAATTTTGCATTGCCGAGCATTCTGCATTTACCTCCAGATAATTTCCAATTAGTATTTGACGCTCATATTGAGCAGCAGCTATATTTTTATCCTTATACTTAAAGCTAAAATCTTTGTTTCCATCAACAGAAAGATTGGCATTCTGTGCATACTTTACTAACTCTGTAATTATGCTATCTGGTAATGTCAATCCTAAGCAGTAACCTTGTTCTTTAATAGATCTAACAACTGCTTCTGTATGTAAATCTTTGAAGAGAGAACTCTCTTGTTTAGAAAGGCAATTTTTAGCACGATCAACATCGCTTGAACCGATGATTTTCTTCTCTATCTCTGATTGATATCTTCTTGAGCGTTTTTGAGAGGATAAGGCACGATCGCGATAGAAAAATGAACCTAAAGCTCTTCCTACAGGAAATCTTGCCACTACAAACATTATTGGCCATCGATAATCGCGCTTTACCAATTGAAAATAAGAAGAATATTTTTCACAGGTACTTTTGACTCTAAACCAGATGCTTTTAACTTCTAACTTATCAATAATATGAACCATATATACAGACTTCTTTTTAATTATGTAATTAATATAAAAATCATAAGTATTAAATCATACTACTCAAATATAGCATTCGAGATTAAAGTTTTATCTGTCAAATGCTACTCGCAAATTTTATAGATGTAAACACTTAGAAATAGTGTTTGCGCAGGTATTTTTTTTACTGGTATGTTTGTGTATAATCTCTGGTGGTAAAAGCTAACCTCAATTACTTGACAGCCTTGAACAAAATCAAGATAATTAGAGATTGGGCAGCATATAACTTGCTCGGAGTGGGTTAAGTATAAACGTCACGGTAAAACTTAAGGAACCAACAGGCTTTTTGTCCCGTAAGTTCCATTTTTGCCTGGCTACCTTTACGGCAATCTTAGAAAAAAAAATTTATGACTTACGCAATCGTAGAAATCGGCGGAACGCAAATTAGAGTAGAGCCTGGTCGCTTTTATGACATCAACCTTTTAGCTGCTGAACCTGAATCTGGCTACACCATTGATAAAGTTTTATTGGTTAACAACAACGACGAAGTTAGTGTGGGTCGTCCTTATGTTGAGGGTGCTACCGTCGAAGGGACAGTAATGCGTCACAGACGAGGCAAAAAAGTTATTGTCTATAAAATGCAGCCTAAAAAGAAAACTCGCAAGAAGCGTGGTCATCGTCAAGAATTGACTCGTTTGATGATTGATTCGATCAGCATGAACGGTTCAGCGATCGCTAAAGCAGAGGCTGAAACAGAAGCTGTAACGGCAGAATAGTAACTTTCTACTTATAATTTAACTACAACAGAGGAAAATAATTATGGCTCACAAGAAGGGAACGGGTAGTACTCGTAACGGTCGCGATTCTAATTCAAAACGTCTTGGTGTTAAACGCTATGGCGGTCAGGAAGTAACTGCTGGCAGCATTTTAGTACGTCAAAGAGGAACTAGTGTCTATCCTGGTAACAACGTTGGCAGAGGTAAAGACGACACTCTATATTCTTTGATCGATGGTGAAGTTAAGTTTGAATACAGAACTAGAAGCCAAAAGAAAGTAAGCGTTTATCCAATTGCAGGATAAGGCACTTTACAAATTAAATTTAGACAATCAGACTAATTTAGTCTGACTAAGCACTCACTAACGTGGGTGTTTTTTTATTGTTCGGCTAAATTTAACAGTACAAAACCGACCGATTAACTTAAGAGTACTAATACTTATGTTCAATTCAGAAGACGATATCAACCAAGACCTGACTCGCAACAGATCTTCAAATAATTCCGATTCAAATCTAGACCAAATTGATGCCAACGTTTCAACCGAAAGCATTGCTCTACGGAAAAAACAGCTTGAAAGCATTTTTACCAAGCTGATTATCTTTGGTCTAACTTTAGGCACCATTTTAGGACTAACAGCATATTATCTACTGCATCGGTTTGGAATGACAAAAAAACCCTACCAGCTCGAACAAGAAAGAATCGAGCGAGAGCAGGAAGCTAAACCCAACGTTGATAAAATCAATAATTTTTCCCCCTCAAACAGTAGTCAGGATCGATTTGAAATATAAAGTCATGCTTTTCTGACATTGCAGCTTATTTACGATCCCTGAACTAATCAAAAGTCATGCTTTTCTGACATCAAGTTTCGTAAAACCCACTGAATACGTAAAGCAGGCATCTTTTTATCGTTTGTAGGCGATCCCCATCGCAATTTTGCTGCTATAAATAAGTCAAGTGGTTGAGACCTTTCCCACAAACGTACAAATATAAAAAATAATTTAATGTAGACGCGGAGTAATAAAGGTCGAAAGACGAAATGAAGTGTCACAAGCTTTTGTTCAGTCTTATATATGGCTGCCACCAGCTAAACACCGTCTAGTTAATCAGGGACTGTAAGTTAATGGCAAAAGAACGTCCACCACTAGAAGAGATGACCTTACGGCAACTAAGAAAGGTTGCTAGCGAATATAAAATATCTCGATATAGTCGGATGCGCAAAGCGCAACTACTCACTTCTATTAAAGAAGCAATAAAAGAAACAGAACAGACAGAGCAAGAGATATTTTCTCAAAATTCATCAGATATGCAGGAGGAACAGCAGGTGAAAAGTACAAAGTTTGAAGTTGGTCAAGATGAGAGTCTTATGAAAAATCTTGCTTCGGTTGACGAGGACTTAGGAGAGTTGCCTGACGGTTACGGAGAGAGTCGTATTATGCTAATGCCCCGCGATCCTCAGTGGGCATATGCTTACTGGGATGTTCCTAGCGCTCACAAAGAAGAGTTGCGTCGTCAGGGCGGTCAACAGCTGGCAATTCGTATCTATGATGTAACGGACATAGACATCAACAGTCAAGCACCCCACAGTGTTCAGGAATACCTGTGTGATGAAATGGCGAGAGAATGGTATTTACCCATTCCTGTTAGCGATCGCGACTACGTAGCAGACATTGGCTATCGCTGTGCTGATGGGCGCTGGTTAATTCTGGCTCGCTCGGCGACGGTCAGCATTCCTCCTGTATATCCTTCAGACTGGATTGAAGATGCTTTTATCACCGTTAATTGGGATGAGGATTTACGCGGTAAGACTCTCTACAACTTAGTGCCTCCTGCTAAGAAGCAGGCAATGAGTGCGGATGCAGCCAAGGGTAATCAGCTTTACAGCAATGTTTTTGGTATGAACGCTGAGACTGAGTCAATGCGGATGGCTGGCTCACTGTTTGGCTCAATGCAACAAACTCCCGAAGCAGCGGTTAGCTCATTTGTTTTCCCATCAGGAATGGGCATGTGGGCAGTTCCTACAGCCTCTGGTCAAAATATGTCTGGAGCAGGATTCTCAGGCGATTTGGGTGGTAAACGTCCTCGCAAATTCTGGCTAGTTGCCGATGCGGAATTGATTGTCTACGGTGCAACTGAACCTGATGCTACAGTAACAATTGGCGATCGCCAAATTCAGCTAAATCCCGACGGTACGTTCCGTTACCAAATGTCCTTCCAGGACGGCGTAATTGACTACCCAATTAAAGCCGTAGCGATTGATGGTGAGCAAACTCGTTCGATTCATATGAATTTTGAGCGTGAGACTCCTTCTCGCAACACTAATACAAAAGCGGAAGCAGTTGAAGAGTGGTTTGCTTAAGCTAAGAAACGTCTTAATTACATTATGTAAGTAGTTTTGAACCGAGATACAGTTAGATACTGCCTCGGTTTTTCATTGCCAGGAAAATTATGATGCATATCATAACAATCATTTATTTACTGATCTATGTAATCTGGCTTACAAACAATGATCCTCTATGTAATTTGGCTTACAAATAATGATCCTATGGCTGAATTATGAGAATCATTTAATTCAAGCTAAAAATTTTGGGTAGTCTTATTTTATAATCGTCAACTAACACGATTTAATAATTTGGGGTTGTGACGGTCAACGTTTAGTGTTTCATCCAGATACGGTACAATGATTCGAACCAAAAACTTATCTCTAAGACAAATTCTGATCGCATCTTCAATTGTTCAGGTATTTGTAGCGGTAGGTTTAACTGGCTACTTATCTTGGCAGAATGGACGCAAAACTATAGAAACATTGGCATTACGTTTAAGTCGAGAGGTAACATCCCATACCGAGAAACATGTTGCCAACTTTTTAAATACACCAACAACCTTTCTAAAACTCAATCGAGTATTAGTAAGTTCTCAACGTTTAGATCTGAATAATTTTCAAGATTTACAGGCAAACTTTTGGCAACAAACTCAAATAGATGCTGAGATTGATACTCTTTATTTTGGCAATGAAGAGGGTAATTTTATTGAGATAGATAGAAAGACAATCCCCAAAATGGCAATTCGCGATGCCAATACTGCTCCTTACTGGCATATGTATCGTTTAGATCAGCAAGGACAGAAACTGCAGTTTCTCAGCCAAAAACGCTACGATCCTCGTCAAAGACCATGGTATAAGGCAGCCAAAGCACAGGATGATTTAGTTTGGTCTCCTATCTATCTATTTGCCGATCCTCCTGTACTGGGTATTACTCCTGCAGTTCCTTTAAGAGACGTGGTGACAAAAAAGCTTAATGGAGTCATGGCAATTGATATCACTCTCAGTCAAATTAGCGAATTTCTCCATAGTCTGAAAATTAGTGATTCTGGCAGAGCTTTTATTATCGAAAAATCTGGACAAATGGTTGCGACTTCTACTAACAATTCCTTGATAACAAAAGGAGTTCAAGGTAATGAGCGCCTTCACTTCGCTCGTAGTTCAGACTTATTGATCAAGACAACGGCAAACTATTTAGCAACAGAGCTAAATAATTTTGAAGATGCCACGACCCAACAGCTAATTTTTGAGTTTAAGGGAAATAGGCATTTTGTTCAGGTAAACAATCTCAATAATTATCCTGGGATTGATTGGCTGATGGTAACGGTAATTCCCGAAGCCGATTTTTTGGAGCATATGCGCCAAAATATTTACACCACTTTAGCTTTGAGTGCTTTGGCTTTAGTTTCTGCTATTTTTCTCGGAGCGATCGCCAACCAGCTGATTATTAACTCAGCAACTCATGTCTCGACAATAGTTAAAGCGATCGCTCAAGGTCAGAAGATTGAAATCGAAACCCAACCTCAAATCAGAGAGTTTGCTTCAGTCACAGAATCGATTGAGCTGATGGCGCAACAGTTAAACACCTCGACCCTAGATATGAGAAATCTCAAAGCTCAGTATACTCAGAGATTTGAAGAAGCGACGAGTAATCTCAAACAGGAGAATCAAAAACTTCATCATTTAGCCAACATTGATAGCCTGACGCAAATTTATAATCGTTATTATTTCGATTTGTCATTAAAGCAGCTATGGCACAAAGCTAATCAGGAGGAAACAACAATTTCCTTAATTATGTGCGACGTAGATAATTTTAAACTTTATAACGACACCTATGGTCATTTACGGGGAGATCAGTGCTTGAGTAAGGTAGCTCAGGCGATTAGACAGGCGGTAGAACGGCAGCAAGATATAGTTGCTAGGTATGGGGGAGAAGAAATTGCCATTATTTTACCCGAGACAGATGAGATTGGAGCAGTCATCGTCACCGAAAAAATTATCGATTCCGTTTCTCAGCTAAACCTTCAACACTGCACCTCGATGGTTAGCGATCGCGTCACGCTTAGCTGTGGTGTAGCTAGTTTGACTCCTGATCCTCAAGTTTCCTCACTTCAACTTATACAGTCTGCCGATCAGGCTTTATATCAGGCAAAACGTCAGGGGAAAAATCGTTATGTATTAAATCCCCGTAAAATGATTGAATAAGAAAGAAATTTTAGTTAAGATTCTCAATTTTTTACATTAGCAGCTAAAGTCAAGATTTATCATAATTTTACATCTTCGTTCTGCAAACTGTTAATGACTCAAACCGTTTCTCCCGCAGCTTCCGAGATCAAAGCAATTTTTGATCGCATTGCTCCTGTTTACGATCGCCTTAATGACCGCCTCAGTTTTGGTCAGCATCGTATCTGGAAAAAAATGACGGTTAAGTGGAGTGCAGCCAAAGCGGGAGATCGGGCTCTTGATCTGTGTTGCGGGAGCGGAGACTTAGCTCTTTTGCTTGCCCAACAGGTAGGAGAGAAGGGAGAAGTAACGGGTTTAGATTTCGCCTGCGAACAGCTAGCGATCGCCAGACAGAGGCAGATGGTTAAATGTCCAGCTATCCCAATGAACTGGATTGAAGGAGATGCTTTAAGTCTACCTTTTGACGACAATAGTTTTGACTGCGCGACAATGGGCTATGGATTACGAAATGTAACAAACATTACCTTGAGTTTGCAAGAATTATGGCGAGTCCTCAAGCCAGGAGCAACAGCAGCAATTCTAGACTTTCATCGTCCCGATCCTGGCATCATACAGATGTTTCAGGCTTGGTATTTGGCGAATATTGTTGTGCCAACGGCAGAAGATATGGGTCTGAAAGAAGAGTATGCTTATATTAATCCGAGCGTCGAGCGATTTCCTACAGGCACAGAGCAGATTGAGCTAGCTCGGACAGCAGAATTTAACTTAGCGACTCATTATCCTCTGATGGGAGGCATGATGGGAGTATTGGTGTTAACCAAATAGAATAATAGCTACAATTAATTTTCTGTTACCTAATCTTTATTGTCGATTCAAGATACTGCTTTGGCACTAGCGAATCTCTGGATATTTTTTGTTCCGCCTATAGCTGGCAGCATCATTGGCTATTTCACTAACGATATAGCGATCAAGATGTTGTTTCGTCCCTACAGAGCTATTTATATCGGTAAGCGCAAGCTACCTTTTACCCCTGGTTTAATTCCCAGCAATCAGGAGCGTTTGGCGCAGAAAGTCTCAGATACGATCATGGGTTCGTTACTGACTCCTGGAGAGTTACAGAAGCTAGCTCAAAGACTGCTGGCAACAGAAAGAATTCAGGGAGCAATTTTATGGCTCTTAAAATTAGCTTTAGATCAGGTTAAATCCGATCGGGAACAAAAAACCGCCAAGATTCTGGGTAATATTCTCCGAGATTTATTTAGTCAGTCCCTACCTCGCTTGCTGAAAGTCTTGGCGAGAAAAGATGATTTTTTAGAAGCACAGATCAATCAGATTTTTGACCAGATAATCCTGAATTTTCAACTTAAAGATGCCCAAGCAAAGAAATTTTCTGACTGGCTACTAGGTTCAGTCTTGCCACCCGACACAATTCGTCGCGCCATTATTGACTTTCTGAGCGATCGCAACATTCAAATCATTGATGAAGGTTTTCGCGAAAAAACTAGCGGTACTTATTGGGTAGTGGCGAACCTGTTTGGTCTACGTAATAGTCTAATTAGACTGCGTTCTTTTTGTATTGATGAGCCGGGAATCACCAACGCCAGACTAGAAGAATTGAGCTTCTCGCTACAAATTCGCGATCGCATTAAAAACTGGCTCAAAAACCTTTCGTTGCAAAATTTACCCGTTTCTACCGTTCGACAACTGCGTAAAACTGTTCGCGAGGCGGTGCGTAACTATGTGCGAGATGAGGGAGGAAATGTAATTGCAGGCTTGGGGGAGTCGGTAGAGTGGGAAAACCTGGCAGCTTTAATTCTCAAACGTTTGCAGTCGTCTCCCACCGTCAATGATTCTTTAGAAGTTATTAGTCAAGAATTAGCCCTGGTGCTAGAGCGGTATTTAGAAGAAGATTTAGAAAAGCTAGTCGCTCAGGCAATACCCATTCTTTCGATCGACCAGGTAATCATCGATCGCGTTTCGGCTACTACCCCCGAAGAATTAGAATCGGCAGTCCAGGGAATTGTTAAAAGCGAACTTCAGGCGATCGTTAATCTCGGCGGGATTTTAGGTTTTATCGTCGGACTGTTACAAACAGGTTTACTGTTTTTCAATTAAGGAATAAAAAATACCTGGTTTTTGGTTTCTAAAGATTCTCGCTAATTTCTGCCATTAAACCAGCTACTTCGTCGGCTTTAGCCTGATTGCTGTTGTCCTCATATATTTTCAACGCCTGCTCCAGAGCCACAATTGCCTCCTTATTTCTGCGTCTGGCATGGAGAGCTAGACCGAGATTATGATGTCCGAGAGGGCTTTCTGGGGTAATTTGAATGAGACGACGAAAGTTAATAATAGCTTGCGAATATCTTTTTTGAGCGAGATAGACATTTCCCATTCCCGCGATCGCCGATGAGGCACTAGGTTCGAGCCTGGCTGCCCATTTATATTCTGCCAAGGCAGCATCTAATTCACCCTGCTGGGAAAGAACGTTCCCAATTTGCAGATAGATAACGTGATTTTGTGGTGCAGTTTGCTTGGCTAGTTCTAAGGTGGCTAATCCTGCTTCTGTGTCTCCCGTCTCCAATTGAGCTTTGGCTAGCTGTAGTTTTAAATCCGAATTATAGGGCTGCTGCTCGATGACTGTTTGTAACAGAGCGATCGCCTCAGGGTAACGCTGTTGGGCAATTAAGATCTGGGACGTAATTTTAAAGGCTTCTAGATTGTCTGGATCTAGAGCCATAATCTGCTGATAGACTACAATTGCCCGATCGTATTCATCGGCACGAATCAAAACGACTCCTAAACCCATGTAATTTTGAATATTATCTGGCTCTAAAGCGATCGCCTGTTGGTAGGCTGCTGCTGCTGCTTCATTGTTGCCTAAGTTTCCGAGGGAAAAACCCAAAGCATAGTGTAGCTGGGAATTATCTGGCTCTAAAGCGATCGCCTGGATGTAGGCTTCAACTGCTCCTGAATAATCTTCTCTCAAAGTTTGTACATAGCCAATACCTGAGAAAATTTTTGGATTTTTTTGATCTAAATCGGCAGCTCTTTTATATGTTTCTAGCGCCTTGTCATAATCCTGTGACTCTACATATTTTCTGCCAACTAAAAGCAGGTTATTTAGCTCTAGCTTATTGACCTGAGCTACGACTGATGTTGGTTTAGCAGAGATCTGCGGAGGCAAAAATAACGGAATTAAAGAAAAAGAAGCAATATAAAAAAGTTTGGATAACATGAAAACAATAGCTAGCTACTTAGACAACACAGATCAATCTGCATAGTTTTATACAAGGAGAAAAGTTTTTGCTAATAGCCAATCGCTAGTAGCTCGGTCAAATGTAGCCTTACACTCTACCTGACTCTAAACATCACAACCACGACAGAGTTTTAAATCAACCTTTTCTCTTCCTCAAGGACTAGAGGATAAACTTCGCAAATAGCAGTCATACCAAAGCTCAAAGCTGACGGCGAACGACTAACGGCTTGTTTGATTAAAATAAGTAGCCAAATCTTAACCTGTAATTGTCTGTTTGCAGTTCGGTTCAGCAAAAATTTATTTTCTAGCAGCAGAAACGAAGATTCTTCAGTTGGCGCAGATCCTGAGAATTAAGTCCAAACCAATAAAAATAGTAGAGCATAGACTATGATTATTCCGCCCAGAACAAATAAACCAATTCCCCAGAATAATTTACGCCTGCATAGACTTTGTTTCTGATCAATTAGCTCTTCTTCAGATCTGTAACTAATCATAAAAGGTGTTTTACTGTCTTTAGAGGCAGCAATCTGTAGGCGACCATCAATATCTTTAACCTCCCCCAGGATATAGACTTCAGATTCTAGTTCAATTATCTTTTCTGTACGCTGATAGCCTAACGTACGATAGTCACGGCTTCTTTCGTGGTAACAAGACTCAAACTCGTTGACGACGGTTAGAGCATCTATTTCTGCTCCTTCGGGATTAATTAAAATCTGATCGGTGTCATCTTCTAGATAGAAATTTACTTGACTTTTATGGTCGCTAATTGTTTTTGTCCCCTTTACCTCACTGACGTTAGTATCTCCATCATCATCTGTGTCATATTCAGTCCGCTCATACTCTTCTTTAATGACGGTATGACAATAAACACAGGGAATTTCTGATAACTCTGCGGTTAAAGGTCGATTAGCAATCACAAATCCCTTTACTTCAACCTGTTCTCGCCAGGTGCCGTCTTGACCCATTTCTTGGGCAATATTTTTCTGCATTGCCCTTAAATCGCCAATTTCGGAAGTCTCCGTAGCGTACATAGCTTGAACATCAGCCTTGAGGAAGCGGTGCTTGATCAAAAAAGTAATTGCGACTGCCCAGATGATTAGACCAACAATCAAAAAAAAGATGCTCATTGACTTCTCAATAATTTTTCGAGGGTTAAATTTGCAGTCCTAGTTTGCCTAGATAGCAAAACTAAACTGCGATCGCTGATAAATCACAATCTGAATTTATCAGACTCAAGAAGATATGAAGAAGATCCTAAATCGATCGGTTTGTCCCTCTCGCAAGATTGCAAAAAGATATATCATGGCATTTACTACGGCAGATGATAGTAAACATGCAGAAACAACGAGCCTATATTATTCTAATTTTGGCATTAGTCGCAGCAGCGATCGCCATTTTAACCACAATTCCACCCCAGCTGGGACTAGACCTTAGAGGTGGCGCCCAGCTAACGATTCAGGTAAATCCCACCAAAGAGAATCCTGACGTTAAGCCGACAGCCAGCGATGTTGAAGCAGTACAGCGGGTCTTAGAAAATCGGATTAATGAATTTGGGGTTTCCGAAACCACGGTACAGACAATTGGCGAAGATAAAATCCTGATTCAGCTACCAGGAGAAAGCCAACCAGAAGAAGCGGAAAGACGCTTACAGGGAACGGCTAAACTAGAATTTAAAGAACAAAGACAGGGGACAGAAGGTGAATTTCGCGCCAATAATCAGGTCAGGCTGCAAAGACTAAATGAGCTGTTGATTCTTAGTCAGGAAGATCTCGCCGCCGAGAATGAAGCAGAATTAGCCGAGGCACAAAAATCTTTAGAAGAGTCGAATGAGGCGATCGCCGCTCTATTTGATTCCGTTGGTTTAACGGGGACAAATCTTACCGATGCTCGTCCTCAGCCCGACGCAACTGGCACTCGTTGGGAAGTGGCGATTAATTTTGATAATGAGGGGGGTAAAAAGTTTGCCCAGCTAACCAAAAACCTGGCCGGGACAGGGCGCAGTATCGGTATCTTTTTAGATGATGATTTGCTTAGTGCTCCTGTCGTGGGTCCTGAATTTGCCGATACGGGCATTGCTGGAGGTCGGGCTGTCATTACTGGTAACTTTGACCTCGAAGGCGCAAAAGACCTAGGAATTCAGATTAAAGGTGGTTCCTTGCCCTTCCCTGTCTCCGTAGTCGAAAACCGTACTGTCGGCGCAACGTTAGGACAAGACAGTATTCGTCGCAGTATTATTGCAGCCAGCGTGGGCTTAGTTTTAGTCCTGATCTTTATGGTGGTTTACTATCGTCT
>JBCBEA010000037.1:0-14184 GCA_038529195.1 Cyanobacteria bacterium J06600_6 | reverse complement strand
GCGAATTCGCCAAGGGCATAGTCCTGAGAATTTTACTCTTTTAAGACGCATGGCAATTAGTCTTTTGAATCAAGAAACTAACTCTAAGCGTAGTCTAAGGCAAAAAACGAGACGAGCTGCTATGAATTGCAATTATATGTTTGATATTCTTCTTTCTGCTTTAAAGTAGCATTTTTTTCTAGTCTATTTTCTTGCGCTTACCCTGGTTATTAAACGTAATCAGTTTCTACTGTCTATTTTAAGTCCGTTTATATTTCTGTCTATTGTTCCATTAGTTTTAGCTGCAATTTTTAGGATTGAATCCTGGTGGATTGGATATGTTGCTAATCTAAATAGTTTATCGGCTTCGTTAGATATATTTGGATTCCTATTAGTACTTTTTCAAATTCCTCAATATGCTGTGATTCGGAATCAAGGCTGGAAATCATATTGGCAAGAAAGCAAAAAGTAGGCAACATGATTGTCTTTTTAAGGAATTAACTTATTAGTCAGAGCTACTGCTCCGCTAATAATTTTAGCCAGAGCGGATGGTGCTTCTAAGGGTAAATTATGCCCCCCAGAAACGACAACTTTGGTGGCGTTGGGCATTGCTTCCTGCTGTTTATTTAGATCTTCAATTCGATTGAAGTTACTCTTGTCTCCATAGACTAAAGTAATGGGGACTTTGATTTTTTGTAGCAGTTTGAGATAGCGCGATCGCCCGATGCCGTTGAGACTAATTCCTGTTCGGGTGCGTAATAAAGGTTCCCAGCGCCAGCGTACGCCTCCTGGACAGGGTTCGGTAATTCTTTCCGCCAGCAGCATTGCCAGGGAGGGAGATATTGCAGGAGTGGCTTTACGTAATCGTTCAGCTGCGGTTTTGATATCGGGGAAGATGGGATGTTCTGGGGGAGATGCCATACTGTCTAGCTGCTTAGCCAAGGCTGTCGTTGGATCTTCGTTTTCTGCCGTGGGTAAAATAGTCTCGACTAGGACAATGTTCTTAATTGTTTGGGGTCTAATGGTGGCAAAGATAGCTCCTAATACCGATCCAAGAGAATGACCGACTAAGATAAAGGCTTTTCCGGCTAAGACCTCGACAATGGCATCAATATCACCCAAAAAGTCGATTAGATTATAAGAACCACCTTTGCCGACGCGATCGCTTCTGCCATGACCCCGTAAGTCGGGTGCAATCACGCGATAGCCTTTTTGCGCCAGGCGAATAGCCACCTCTGACCAGGCTGCGCCCTGTTCTAAAATACCGTGTAGGCAGAGAACTAGAGGTCCTTCTTCCGGTCCCCAGGTACACAGACAGATTTTTAGACCCCGAATGGTAATCAAGGTTTCTTCCATCAAAAGATCGACGACATCACCATTAGCTTCCTGGGGTAGTTCGTATTTAAGCCGTTGGGCTAGCTGCTGGGTGTAGTTACCCAGAATATTCGGCAGCTTAATTTCTTTCCAGGTGTTTGCCAGCTTGGCATCAATTGTCTGGTGATTGAGAAAGTTAGGATCGCCCAGAGACATAGCATTATCGCTGACGCCATCGGTCATGCGATCGCCCTGATAGGGAGTCAATACCGCAGGATCGAAGGGAACTTCAAGAAATTGGCAAATACTGGCTAAAACAGCCTGAGGTTTACTTACCAAGTCTTCGTAATAAACCAGATGATAGCGATCGCTGCCTATCTCTTGGGCTAGATTGAGAATGTTTTGGTTACTGTCGCGCCAGATTAATTCCGCTAGATGATAGGGATCGCTGTTTCCTGAACCGATCAGCTTGTCCATTCTCATTCTGGCAAAGGATTCGACTACAGAATAGGGATGGCGTACCAGATGAATATATTTAGCGCCGTCAAAGATTTCCTCCGCTCGTTCTAGGGTTGCGCGATCGCTAGCATAGGTGGGAGATTTATCGATTAATAGACGTTTTCCTGCTAGGTGCTGTAGCTGCTGATAGACTTCTTTAACCGTGGCGTTGCGATCAATTAACTCATCGACAATTGCCTGGCTAGCTGCTGCATCAATACCTTTTAAAGCCATAAATGCTCGCTTTAATCCTTCTCCTAGCTGAGAAACTCCCAATTCTTCTTCTCGCTCTACCATCGTGGCAAAAGGCAGCAGATGCAGTTCGGGTGGCGAAGATAGGTTCGGATGTCCCGCCAGCATAACTCGCAGTAAAGTAGAGCCAGAGCGAGGACTAGACAGAATAAAGGCAGCTGGGGGTAGTTTTGCCGTATGACTAGAGGATTTGCTTACAGGAGCTATGCTTTTCTCTGGTTGTGTTTGATGAGCTGTAGCAAATTCAGCTGCCAAATAAACGGCTAAATCTTTAATTTGAGGACGCTCGTAAAATTCGCGAGGATAGAGGATTAGCTTTAGGTCAGTTTTTAGCTGGTTAATTGCCTCCATTACCATCAGAGAATCCATGCCCAAATCTAAAAGACTCTCATTCAGAGCTAGGTTGCTTGGTTCGATCTGGAGAATTTCGGCGATCGCCGTTTGCAAATATTGAGTTAGATATTCTGGACGTTGTGCTGCGGAAGTTGCCAGCAACTCCGAGAAAATTTGTTGATCTGTCTGGGATTCTGTTTGAACTACCAGTTCGGAGAAATAGGCAGACTGCTGAAGGTGAATAAACTTTTGGCTCAATTTCTGCCAGTCAGCGCTGATTACCCCAACTTGATTTACCTGAGTAGCTAGTAGCTGAGATAAAGCTTTTAAACCAGCCTCAGGTTCAATGAGGTTCAAGCCTTTGATACTTAAACCCTGCTCGACAGCCATCCCGCTATTTGCCCAGGCGCCCCAGTTGATGCTCAAAGCAGGTAAGTTTAAACTCTGACGATAGCGAGCGATCGCATCTAAGCTGGCGTTGGCGACGGTATAGTTACCCTGCCCTGGTGAGCCGATTAAGGATGCCACCGAAGAGAATAAGACGAAGAAGTCAAGCTCTAGCTCAATAGTTGCTTGGTGTAAATTCCAAGCACCAGTAAGCTTCGGAGCAATTACCTGTTGGAAACTTGACCAAGTTTGATTCTGTAGCAAACCATCTTTTAGTAGTCCCGCAGCATGGATAACTCCGCGTAGGGAAGATTCAGCAGTAGTAAAACTGGCGATCGCTTTTGACAACGCCTCTAAATCTGTAATATCCGCCTGGGCGACATTAATCGTGACTCCTTGCTGAGTAAACTTATCAATGGTCTGCTGGGCAAATTCTGACGGTTGGCTTCTACCTACCAGAATCAAACGTTGTGCGCCCTTGTCTACTAGTAATTGAGCTACCTGTAAGCCTAATGATCCCAAACCCCCTGTAATTAGATAAGCAGATTTAGGGTTTAATTCTAGAGATCTATTCGTATTCGATGCTAAATCTGTAGCAGCTTGCAGTCGAGGAACATAAACTTGATCACCTCTAATTGCTAGACAATCTTCTTTCTGGTTTTGTGTTACCGCTTTAAAAAGATAATCAACCTCTCGATCTTGAGGCTTGAAGTCCAGGTCGACAATTCCGCCCCAAAGTTCGGGATGTTCAATGGCGATCGCCTGACCCAAACCCCAGATACAGCTTGAGGCAATGCTGTTAGTCTCTAAGCTATTTGCTATCTGTCTAGCGCCTCTCGTAATCAGCCAAATTGGGATAGTTAAGCTATTGGCGGTTAAAGTTTGCAGCAAATTTAAAATATTGGTGCTGTGCTGCTGCTGATAGTGATTAATTTCCGCCAAACTCGTCATCTGTTCTGAGTCAGCTAAATAAATAACTTTATCGATCTCAGATTGGTTTAATACTTCCGCTAGACTAGCTTTTTTCAGCTGACGAGCATTAATCGTTAGGTAGTTCTGTTGCCGTGCTGCTAACTGTGCCTGAAGTTGCTGACTCAGGCTGCTGTCACCAATAATCAGCCAGGTTCCTGACGTGACTGAACTTTCGCTAGCACCTGTATATTCTTGCCAGACGGTTTGATAAAAATCGGGGACGGCATCGGATTTTGATTCTGGTAGATAGACATTGATTTTGCTACTGCTGTTAGCAGACTTAGTTAACCAATAGCTTTGTCTTTGGAAGGGATAAGTAGGCAGGCTAATTTTTTGGAGGTTTAGACCTTGAGCTACATTCTGCCAGGCAATATCTGCACCTCTGGTATATAAACAGCTTAAAGTTTGTAACACCTGCTGCCAATCCTTTTTACGAGGACGCAGACTTGGCAGCCAAAGCTTGTTTTTTTCTTGGTCGATAATGCTCGAACGTCCCATGCCAATTAAAATTGGTTTCGAGCCGACTTCTAAAAATATGTCTCCTCGATCCTGCAAAGTTTTCATGCCGTCTGCAAAACGCACTGGAGCAACAACATGGTTTACCCAATAGTCGGCAGTTGAGATGGCTGCGGTTGCTAGTTTGCCCGTAACGTTAGAAATTAATTCCGCCTGAGGTGGATAATATTCCACCGACTCGGCAACCTGTCTAAATTCTGCCAGGATCGGCTGCATCAACGGAGAATGAAAGGCGTGAGATACCTTTAGCTGCTTAGTCCGAATGCCCAAAGATTCAAACTTGCTAACTGCTTCGGCGATCGCCTGCTGCGCGCCAGAAATAACAACGCTCTGAGCACTGTTGACTGCAGCGATCGCTACATCCGAATTAAACGGGGCAATAACTGACTGCACTTTTTGTTCGCCAGCAAATACTGCATACATATCGCCTGGTTGGGATAAACTCTGCATCAGCTTCCCTCGCATTGCGACTAGCTTGAGGGCATCAGCAAGGCTAAACACCCCAGCAATGGTTGCAGCTACGTACTCTCCCACGCTATGTCCAATCAGAGTTTGGGGTTTGATCCCCCAGCTAAGCCACATCTGCGCTAGAGCATATTCTAAAGCGAAAATGGCTGGCTGAGTATAAACTGTTTCGTTAACCAAGGTTAAACGATCTTCGGCTTTTGTATATAAAACTTCTAGTAGGGAGCGGTCTAGATAATCATCTAGAATTTCGGCACAGCGATCAATCGCTACTTTAAAAATAGGTTGAGTTTGATATAGCTCATCGCCCATATTCACATACTGAGAACCTTGTCCCGTAAAAAGAAAGGCTATGTTATTTTTGCTGCTGACGTTGCCTTGGGTAATTCCTTTGACGGACTGCTTTGCTTGCCACTGCGCCAATTTTGACTCTAACTGTGCCAGAGAATCAACGGCGATCGCTAAACGACAGCTAAAATGTGTTCTACCCGCGTTTGCTGTGTGACAAAGATCGGCTAGGTCAACTTCGGGATGACGCTTTATATATTTCTGGTAGCTGAGGACTAAATCTTGAAGAGCAGGTTCGGTTTTGGCAGATAAGGTTAACAGCTGCAGTGGAGGAGAGAGTAAGCTACTTGCTTGGCGATTCGCTGAGACTCCCGACTTATGTTTAAGAATTACATGAGCATTTGTGCCACCAAAGCCAAACGAACTGACTCCTGCATACTTACCGCTACCCCAAGGCTCTAACTTCTGCGGGATGGCAATGGTTGTGTCAGCTAGATCAATGAGAGGATTAAGCTGCTTGAAATGTAGATTAGGGGGAATCGCCTCGTTATTTAGGCACAAAACAGCTTTAATTAAGCCGGCAATTCCTGCAGCTGCTTCTAGGTGTCCAATATTAGTTTTGAGCGAACCTAAATAGCAAGAATCTTCTCTCGAACCCAAAACTGCTTTGAGAGAATTAACCTCGATCGGATCGCCTAAAGAAGTCCCCGTACCGTGAGACTCAATGTAGCCAATGTCTGCTGGCGACACTCCTGCATTAGCCAACGCTTGACGCATAACAGCCTGCTGTGCCAGACCATTAGGGGCAGTCAAACCATTACTTTTGCCATCTTGATTAATTGCCGAACCTTCAATTACGGCTAAAATGCGATCGCCATCTTGCTGAGCATCTGCTAATCGCTTGAGAATTACTACTCCACACCCTTCACCACGCACGTAGCCATCTGCTGCACTGTCAAAAGTTTTGCAGCGTCCATCTTTTGCCATCATGCCAGCCAGCTCGAAAGTCTGGGTTAGTTCGGGGGAGAGCATCAAATTTACCCCACCAGCGATCGCCAGATTACATTCGCCAGTTTTTAAACTTTGGCTTGCTAGGTGTAAAGCCACCAGAGACGAAGAACAAGCGGTATCTACCGCTAGGGAAGGTCCCTTCAGGTCAAATAGATAAGAAAGGCGATTGGCAGCGATGCTATGGGCATTTCCTGTGCCAATATAGGCATCGACATCTGTTCCATAGTGATAGCGTAGCTGTGAGTAGTCACTACTGCTAATACCAATAAATACGCCAGTACTGCTTCCCGCTAGACTTTTGTTTGCCAGAGCAGCATCTTCTAACGCTGACCAGCTAACCTCTAGCAGTAGACGCTGCTGGGGATCTATGCTTTGGGCTTCGCGGGGAGTAATGCCAAAAAATTGCGGATCGAACCGGTCTACATCATCAATAAAGCCACCCCAGTTATCATCTGCCCAGCGATCGCTTTTACTAATCGCATCTCGACCATTTTTTAATAAGTCCCAGAATTCGTCTGGGTTATTTGCCCCAGGGAAACGGCAGCCCATTCCAACGATAGCAATATCATGTTGGCTATTAGTTGTTAATTGTTCGTTGTTAATTGTTGATCGACGATCAATCGCCGACTCAGATAAATGTTTTGCTAGCTCGGCAATGTTGGGATAGTCATAGACGATAGTGGGAGACAGTTTAATCTCTAACCAGTCCTCTAAATCTGCCGAGAGGCTTACCGCTGCTAGAGAGTTTAAACCAGTACTGGCGAAGGGTTCATTAATATCGATCTCGGGTGCAGATATACCCAACCGCTGCGCCAGATTTTCCACCAGCCAATTTTGAATTTGAATCTGTTTTTGACTGGAGTGGTTTTGAAAAACAATTTCTTGGTCGTCAGTTGCCGATTGTTGACTGACAAAGGAACGCAGTTTCTCTGAAACTACCAGTCGCGAAGCGCGATCTGGGGATTCGCCCTGTTCCGCATGTACTGTTGACTGATATCTGCCAACACTATTCAAGCTGCCGTTTAGATATCCTGCTTTGCAAGCATGACGCTGAATTTTTCCGCTAGAGGTTTTAGGGATGCTGCCCGTTTTTAATAAAACTATGCCGTGAACCTGCAGTTCATGACTTTGGGATATTGCCTTGCGAATTGCCTCCGTAACCGCTTCTACATCGAGCTTACGCAGAGATGTCCGCTTTATTTCTGGAGTAACAACTAATTTTTCTGACCCATCTAGATCCACCGCAAAAGCAGCAACGTTCCCAGCTCTAATCGCTGGGTGAGCCTGATCTACGGTCAGTTCAATGTCTTGGGGATAATAGTTCCGTCCACGAATAATAATTAAATCTTTTAAACGTCCCGTTACAAACAGTTCTCCCCGGCGCATAAAACCCAAGTCCCCTGTCCTCAACCAACCAGACTCTTTTGTATCTTCTAAAACACCGTTAAAACTCTCGGCACTTAGTTTTGGTCTTTGCCAATATCCTTGAGCCACGCTGGGACTTTTTGCCCAAATTTCGCCGATTTCGCCGTCCTGACATTGACGTAGAGACTCAGGATTGGCGATCGCCAATTTCTGTAGAGGAGAATTACCGCCACTGCTGACTAAAGTCACGGTTTGTTCACTGGCAGGAGCAACTACAGCCTTATTTTCTTCTAGCTGCTTCAGATCAAAAGATTCTACTGTTGGTTTTGCATCTCTTCTGTTGGCGGTAATCATCAGGGTTGATTCTGCCATGCCATAGCAGGGATAAAAAGCCTGAGCTTGAAAACCACACTCTCGAAAATATTCGCTAAAGCGATTGATAGTTTCTGCTCTCACTGGTTCTGCCCCAGAAAAAGCTAGTTCCCAGCAGCTTAGGTCTAGAGTAGCCTTTTGTTCAGGAGTAATTTTCTCAACGCACAGATCGTAAGCAAAGTTAGGACCACCGTTAGTTTGTCCCCGATAGTTGGAAATTGCCTGTAGCCAGCGATAGGGACGCTGTAAAAAGGTTACAGGAGCCAGTAGATACATTGACGAACCAACGTAGGCAGGCTGAATAATCGAGCCAATTAAACCCATGTCGTGATAGGGCGGAAGCCAGGAAACTAAGCGGTGGTCTCTCTGGTTGCCAAAACAGTGCTGGATCGCCTTCGAATTGGCAAGTAGGTTACCGTGACTAACCATTACGCCCTTAGGCTTGCCTGTTGAACCGCTGGTGTACTGCAAAAAAGCAAGATTATCTGAGCTTAGGTCGGGATGAAGCCAATTCTGAGCTAAATCGAGTTCTAAAGTATCTGTAGCGATAAACTCAATGTTTTCCGTTGCATCATGCTCGGCAAACTTGCTAGCTATCTGCTCTTGAATCAGTTCCGTTGTCAAAGCCAGGCTGGCATCCGCATCGGCAACAATAGTCAACAAGCGCTCAATTGAACGGTTTGCCCTGGGTGGATAGACGGGAACAGCCACAACTCCTGCATACAGGCATCCCAAGAAAGCGGTAATAAAATCTAGTCCTGGCTGGAAGAGTAATAATGCTCTTTGTCCGCGAGCATGGTGATTTTGCAAAACAAAAGCGATCGCCTTTGCTTTCTCATTCAGCTGCCAATATGTGAGACTATCAATTTCAGTTTCACCATCAGCCAAGAAAGTAAATGCCTTTTTATAAGGCTGAATACTCGCTTGCTCCTGTAGTCGGTCTATTAGGGTTGTTTGCTTGCTCAATCGACTCCTCTCTTTGCCACCCGCGAAGCTAGTCATATACATCTAGCTTATCCAAAAGCGTGGTACGTTTGTTAAAAATCGCTAGTGAAATGGTATCTCAGACAAAGAATAACCGATAAAGGTATAAAAATATAGTAATACGCTCGACGTAGATTATCTTTGTTCTAGTTTAGTAGTTTTTAGCCATAAACTTAGCGCCAATGCGCATAAGGGTACTTAATTCGTCGCAAAACAACCAGAAGATAGAATCTAAGTAGCTGTCGGCTATAAGCTTAGGGTCAATTGATATTGATTGATTAACTGACGTTAGGCAAAATAGGTAATTTTCACTGTTTTGAGCCACATAGAAATTTTCGATGTCTGTGTAACGTGGCTAAACAGTTTGAACATTGTCACCCTCGACAGTTTACTTATCCGAAGGTGTATCCTTTAGGGCAACGGAAGACACCTCCGCGACCTAAGGAAGTCCTTTAGGGCAACGTAACTGTCTCGCAATTATCCATTATTTAAACAGATCGATGAGGTGCGTAGCATCAGTGATTAATAGCAAACGGTAAAAAGCAAAAACTCCCAGCATTAAAGTACTGGGAGCGAGAATAATCACTAAAAGCTAGAAGCTAAAAGCTTATTTTCCTTTAAAAGAGCCAACCCAAGATTTTAGTTCTTCTCTGGCAACTTCTCGACCACCTAAACCAAAGGCTAGAGCGATCGCCACAGCAATACCGCCTAGAATCAAGCCAAAAGCTAGGTTAACAATATTGGGAGCGATACCCATTCGATTTAAAGCCATTGCACCAACTAAAGTGATAATGGCAATACGTGCCGACTGCGCCAACAGACGAGATTGTGATGTCCCTGAAGACAAGATCAGGTTGTAGGCTAGGTTAGCCAAATATAGACCGATCGCAAATACGACCACACCAATTAGCACTTGACCAGCGATCGCTAAAACGATACGGAAAACGTCTTCTAGAGCAGGAATGCCCAAGATGTCAACAGCAGTTAAAGTTGCCACCAGCATGATGCCGACTAAGCAGAGTAGACCAACTAGCTCAGAAGGAGTTTTGGAGCTAATAGTTGGTTCTGTCTGAATCATAGTGGGCTGTTCTGTACCCATGCCTAAATCGACGGGCTCATCTAGAGAGGATGCACCTAAAGAATCGGCACTTCCTGCTGTCGAAGAGATACCCAACCAGCTCAACAAGTTGTTGAAACCGATGTTAGTCAAGATGTTAGTTACAAATTCAGAAACAAACTGACCTGCAAAGTAGAAGAAGGCTAAAACTACGCCTGCTGCAAATACTTTAGGCATCAAGTCTAAGACCTGATTCAGCATGTCTGTGGCTGGTTCAGAAATCGCGCTAATTTGTAGCTGTTCCAGGGCGGAAATGATGCCTGGAATCAAAATTAGGACAAAAACGACCGTGCCTAAAATTGAGGATAAAGATTGTCCTCTTCCCCCTGCGCCTAAACCAGCTTTACGACCAATATTGTCTACGCCAGTAGCAGCTAATAGGTTAGTAACAATGCGCTTAACAATATTAGCTACAAACCAGAAAACAGCAGCAATAATGACCGCACCCAAAATGTTGGGTAACAATGCCAAGATTTCGTTGAGCATTCCTTGAATTGGCTCAAGAGTACCGTTTAGCTGTAGAGCATTGAGTACTGCAGGTAAAAATAACAGGAAGATAAACCAGTACAGAGCATTCCCTAAAGTATCAGTTAGAGAAAAATCTCCTGTATCGGCTGCTGTTAGACCCATACGTTGCTCAATGTTTAGCGCGCCTAAACCTCTAGTAACAATAGTTTTCACTACCGTTGCTACCACCCAAGCAATACCTAATAGTGCAGCCGCCCCAAGTAGCTTGGGAATAAAGCCTGTAATTTGGTCTAACAGAGTGTTTAGAGGTGCAGATACCGCCTGTAACTGTAGTGCGTTTAACGCAGCTATGATTACAAACAGCATGATGATCCAAAAGATCAGCGTTGCAATCCAGCTTTCAATCGGAAAAGAATCACCGCCTCTTTGTCCTGTGACAGCAGCAGCAATCTTGTTATCAATATCAGTACTGTTAAGGATCTTTTTAACAACGCCTTTAATGATGCTGGCAATAATCCAGCCCACAACAAAGATCGCAACTGCTTTGAGTAAACCAATAAAAGATTGTCCGAGGTTAACTCCTAGCGGAGATAAAATATCTTGGATTGGATTCGACTGTGCCAACAACAGAGGATCTAGTGACGAAATATTACTAATTATTTGTGTCATGTTTTTTAGTCTTAATTCATCTAGTCATTTCCGCATAAATACTAGCGGGAAATAATACAGATGTCTTGTTAGATCACAAGCAAATATATTTTTCTGCGATAATTATGCCAAATTAAATTGCGATTGCTCGAAAAGTTAATCTTCTTACCTCTTTTTCAGCCAATATGCGTAGTTACTGCTTAATGTTTTCTTTCTTTTTCAGGTTGAAAATTAAGAAAAAACTAACTTTAGTCAAAGAGATGTTTTAAACTTTGTAATTTGGGTCTTTATATTTAGATATTTAGCAAAATACATTTATGCCGTCTCAAGTTTTTGAACAGTCAATTCGGATTAAAGCTAGTTCTGTCGTCACCGAAGAATGTTTTACCGATCTGAAATTAATGCGCCGCTGGCTTAATCCCCTCGTTGAATGTAAACCGATTGGCGTTTGGAATACGGATGTTGGCAGTCTTAGTCGCTTCACCCTGAAAGTTCCCTTACTTCGTCCTAGTCTCAGAAACGTAGTTGTTGCCAGGGAGCCTGGTTTAATTGTTTGGGAGTTTGACGGCTTTTTCAAAGGTCGCGATCGCTGGGAATGTCAGCCGACTAGAGACGGTACTTTTCTGCTCAATCGGTTTGAGTTTGAAGTGCCAAATCCGATTGTTAATTGGGGATTTAAGAACTTTGCTGCCAGCTTGACGAAAAAGGATATGCAGGCTCAGTTAAGACGCTTAAAAAGAGTTGCAGAAGAACTTTATCGACTCAGTGATAATTAGACTGGTAGTTGGTAGTTGATAGTTGATAGTCGATAGTCGGTAGTTGATAGCTACGAGCTAGAAAATCAAAAAAGAGTCTATTCAAGTAGAAACGGCTGTAATTGTTGACTGATAACTGGTAGAGGGACTTGGCAAAAGTACTGTTGTTGAAATCTTTCTTCTTGAATTGCGATCTCCAAAGATTTAATTCGCGACGGTAGTTGATGAGAAACAGGAAATTCGGAAAAACTAAACTGATATTTATTTTGGGCTAGCTGATACTCAAATCCTGCTGCGGATAAAGCTTTCAAACCCAAAGCAAAAGTACGATCGCCAATCTGAAGTTTAGACTGGATCTGAAGCTTAGTGACTGATTTTTGAGTGCGGGTCAAATATTTGGCAATCCCAATTAGCTGCTGCCAAACTGCTGGAACATCTTCTAACTCTCCATCAGTATATGCCAAAACCAAAGTGCGATCGCTCTGTACTGCCTGGCGATATTCTTTTCTAATCTCGCTCCAGCTATCAGGACACTGGTGTAAAACGCTGGCTTGTTCTAAAGGAATGGCTAGATTATCTACAGCTTGAGGATCGCCACGGTGATCAATTAACTGATGGCTTAGGTTTTCGCCTCTTGTGGAACAAGATGCCGATGCTAATCGAAGACTAATCAAACGAATTTCGTACCGCTTGCTAAAAGTATTAAAATCTAGTTCGGCGATCGCCTCACATTTGCCCGTGACGGGAATTTCATCTTTATAGTGTCCCCACCAGATGCCTGGAAACCCCTGACTACTAGAGTCATCCCAGATATTAAAGGTCGTTTTGATGTACTGAATTTTCTTGCCCCGATTATCCTGAATATTCTTATTCCAGGCATTTTTAAACCAGCAGTTTTTAATTAGCAGTTTCGGAACGGGATTGCCCATGCCATAGGGTTCAAGCTGTCTTAACTCATCAAATAAGTCCTGACCTAAATCGGCAACGGTCACAACCAAATCAATATCAACCTGGGGCATCAAGTCGTTAATGTTAGTCTGCTGCTGTAGCTGTTGATTGATGCCCTCGCGAAATAAATTAAGATTGCTTAAGGGTAAGCTTAAACCCGCAGCAAAAGGATGCCCGCCAAAACGATGTAGTAAATCTGCTTGAGATTTGACTAGCTGATATAAATCAATGCCGTTGACGGATCTTGCTGAACCCCGCGCCATAATTTCTGAATGAGCAGCAGGGCGATCGCTGTTTGGCGACGTATGTTGACCTGGGGAGGCATCACTACTCAATAAAACTGTGGGGCGACCGTATTCTTGAGCTATTTGTCCTGCTGCCAAGCCTAGCACTCCTCCTTGCCATTGAGGGTCTTCTAGCACAATCACAGAGGTAGTAGAAAGATCTAGCTGTTCTAGCTTCTTTTTGACCTTGGCGATCGTATCTTTTTGGAGAGACTTACGACGAGTGTTGGCTAATTCTGCTTCTTCGGCTAAGTAGCTGCATCGCGATTCATCTTTACTGGTTAATAACTCCACGCAAAAGCTAGCATCACCGTGAATACGGCTTACGGCGTTGATGCGGGGTCCTAAACCAAAAGAAATATCCGTCGGGCGATCGCCACTGCGTTTACAGTAACTGAGTAACTTAGCGACCCCTGGACGGGTCATGGTCGCGGGATTGACCTGTTTACGCAGCTGTTGAATCCCAATTTGGCAGAGATAGCGACAGTCCCCCTGTAGTTTAACTAAATCAGCAATTAGACCAATCGCGACTAAATCCCACAAATTCTCAATCGGCTGGCAAGGAACATCAGGCAGAGCTTCATAGAGTGCCTCTACCAGCTTGTAGGCTACCGCTACTCCGGAAAGATTGTGTAGAGGATGTTCGGGTTCAAAATAGCGAGGATTAATAATAGCCGTAACTTCAGGACGCAGATCGGGCAGGGTATGGTGATCCGTCACAATAATTTCCACGCCTAATTCCGTAGCGTAGGCAATTTCTTCCAGGTTTGTACTCCCCGTATCACAGGTAACGATTAGCTTAGTTCCTGCGGTACTAAGTCTTCTGATCCCAGCACAGTTTAAGCCATGGGACTCTGTCATGCGGTTGGGAATATAGTAATCAAGCTGCAAATGCTGGGCAAAAAACTGTCCTAAGCCGTCCCAAAGGACGCTGGTAGAGGTTATGCCATCCGCGTCAAAATCACCCCAAATTGTGACCTTTTCCGCGCGCTCGCGGGCTTGTTTTAGTCTGGCGATCGCCTGAGCCATTTCTGAGCCAAAAGCATCCGCACTGGTTGGTTGGTACAAAGAAGCATTTAAAAAACCAGGTAGACTGGCTAAATCTCTAATTCCCCGCTGCCATAGAAGCTGAGCCGAATATTCGCTGTCTCTGCCCTTAATCTGTCTGACATCAGCAATAAATTCTGGAGGGGGGCTAGATGTTAATAAATGCCATTTCTCTTGCATT
>JBCBEA010000036.1:0-14280 GCA_038529195.1 Cyanobacteria bacterium J06600_6 | reverse complement strand
TAAATTTTTACCTATCTTGTTAGTTATCTTCAAAATGTTACTGGGATTGAATGCCTAAATATTATTTATATTGTTATGAATGACAAGCCTGTAGTTGGTAAAAGATATCAATTAATCAAAGAATTGGGCAAAAACGAGCTGAATAAGTCTTATCTGGCAAACGATACAACCATGCCAGGTAGCTTTCGCTGCGTTGTCAAGCAATTTCCCTTAGCAGCAAATCAAAACGTATCATCACAGAAGCTTAAAGATCGCTATGAGAACGAAACATATCTTTGGCAACAGCTTGCAGATCGAGATCGAGTTCCGCCAATATTAGCTTGTTTTGAAGAGGATGAATCTCTTTACCTAGTTAGAGAGTTAATTGCAGGGCGGAATTTAGCAGAACAATTAGAGCAGCATGGCAAGCTCAATCAAGAGGAATTATTCAGATTATTAAAAGATGTGTTGTCTAGCTTAGATAGCATCCATCAACTTAATTTTGTTCATCAAAATCTTCGACCATCAAACATTATTAGATGCGATCGCCAAGGCAAATATTTATTGGTCGATTTTACTTTAGCTGAAGCGATTACGGATCAATCACCAACAGAAGATAGAGAAACCACTGTCTTTTATGGCAGCAATGAATACTATCCCGATCAACAACTGATGAAGAGCGTAAATCCCCGTCAAGATATTTATGCTCTGGGTGCGATCGCAATTGAGGCAATTACGGGCAAAAAACCAGAAGAAATACCATCTAATTCATCTTTTAAAACATTGCTAGCTCAGCAAGGTAGCCAATTTGACTCCCAACTCCTGCAGGTTATTGAACGCATGATGAATTTTGATTCTGTCGATAATTACAGTTCCGCAGAGGAAGTGATTAAAGAGCTAGAATCGCTTCAGCTAGAGCCAAAAATAGCGTCCGATGATTCTCCTGCCGCTTCCGAGAAAAATGGACACAAACCGCAACCTCGCCCTTCAACCCTTAATGTTCTCAAAAAGGTCACAGATGTTCATCCCCAGCGCCCACGCTTTAAGCCAAAATATTTGCTGACAGGACTGGTTAGTCTATTAATACTAGGAGGTATCGGAGAGTTATTGTTTCCAGTACTGCGCCCGCAATATTATTGCAATCGCGGTAAAGAAATTCTTTATGACGATTTGAAAGCAGCTCTCAAGAGTTACCAACAGGCAATTAATCTCAACTCCAAGTCAGTCTGTGGGTGGCTTGGCAAAGCTCAAACTTATTATGAACTAGAGCGTTATCCTGCTGCGATCGCAGCCTATGATCGGGTTGATCGTCTTAAACCAGATTTAGTCGAAACTTGGCAGGGAAGAGGAGAGGTTTTATATCGTCTAGAGCGTTTTGAGGCTGCTACTACTGCCTACAATAAGACCTTAAGAATGCAGCCTGATAATTCCGCCGTTTGGAATCGTAAAGGCAAAGCTCTATATAAATTGGAGCTATTTCCAGAAGCCTTAGCAGCCCAAGATAAAGCTATTTCCTTAGATCCTGATAATATTCAAGCACTGACAGATCGCGGTATTGCTCTAATTGGTTTGGGTCAATTTCAGCAGGCATTAGCAGCTTTTAATCAGGCACAAGAAATAGATCCTTTGGATCCAAAACTGTGGCAAAATAAAGCTCTGGTTTTGCAGTATCTCAACCGCCCACAAGAATCGACACGTCTTTATCAAGAAGCATTAGAAGCTTACGATAGCGTGATCATCCAAAATCCCCAAAATATTACCGCTTTGCTCGACAAAGCTAATGTTCTCAGCAAATTACAGCGACATGAGCAGGCGCTAAATACCTATGAACAGGCAGTTTTTATCAACGAAAACTCTCATCTAACCTGGCTGGGGAAAGGAAATGCCCTCTTTGCTCTCCAAAGATACGACGAAGCGTTGGCAGCATTTGATCGCGCGGTCAAAGTCCAGCCCAAGTCCTATATTTCGTGGCATAACCGAGGCTCTCTATTACGAGATGGGATACGAGATCTGCCTGAGGCGATCGCCTCCTATGATCGTTCTCTGAAAATTAATCCTAACTTCTATCATGGCTGGCGCGATCGCGGAATTGCTCTTAGTCAAAGTCAGCAGCATCAAGCAGCGATCGCATCTTTTAAAAAGGCTTTAAAGATCAAGCCTAACGATCATCAATCTTGGGTTGGTCGAGGAATTGCCCTCTCTTCTCTTGGCAAGACAGAGGAGGCGATATCTGTGCTCGATCGCGCGGTCGAAATTCAACCGCAAGATCCATTTATTTGGATGAATCGTGGCGCAATTTTAGAAATGTCAGGTAACAATAGTGAAGCCTGTAATTCTTATAGTCAGGTGAAAAAAATCAGACCAGGATTTTCTCCCGCAATTCAAAAGCTGAAGCAGTTGGGATGCATGTAATTTCCAGCCTAAAGCTTTTCTCAAACTGGAAGCAGTAAGCCTGATTGATGCTCACTAACGAGGACAAACTGCTTCTATCAGCCTCTAGTTCTCAGCCAAAGATATAAAAGATATAAATGACTTTAAAATCTAAAAGTGGTTCTGATCGTTCCCACATAAATAGTGTCGTTATCAGCAATATGCCCTGGGTTAGTAACCACGAATATTCCAGGCGTTACAGAAATGCGATCGCTGACGGTAAAACGGTAAAATACCTCATAGTGTAGCGAGGTTGCCTCATCTTCTTTACCCAACTGGTCGATAGTTCCTTCTTGAACCAAAAAATCATTATCAGGGTCGCCAAAATTTTCATTATTGGTTAAAAATTGTCTGGGGTCGTTATCAGTAATTGCTACGGGATCTTCGTTGTTAATTACCTGCTCGGAAAAAGGTACGGTCTGACCTGGAGTTACGGGTCCTGCATTAACTAATTTTGGCGGCATTCCAAAGACAAATCCTAATAAATCTCCTTCTCTGCCCAAAGGATCGCTGATTCCCAGGGAAATTTGATAGGTCAAGGTATTGGCAAAGGGTTCTTCTCCTGCAACTGAAGTGGTACCAGGAATTTGTCCGTCCAAATTGAATTCGGGAATTTCATTTAAATAATTGGTAAACGTATAGGCGGTTGAAGCGCCAAGATTGAGTTTTGAAGTCAAATTCCATTGAAAAGTTCCCCCTACGGCATTTATCTGAGCGGGAAAATCTCCTAATTCCACACCGATTCCAGGGAAAGCTCCTCCCAGTCCATCTTCTACTTGCGGTAATCTACTGCTAGACCACAAACCATTAGTTTCGGCATTGACCGAACCTGTAAATGTTCCCAAACTGCCATCGTTAGAATAGGCATTTACATAAGTCAATCCAGTAACAATGTTGTCTGTAGGCTGTAGTAGAAGCTGTACTCCCAAGGCGCTAAAATCTGACCCAAAGAAGCCAGCATTTGCTTCGCTGCTATCCCTAGTACCGTAGGCAGTTTGCAGGCGGATGCGATCGCTGATTAGCCAGTCTGCTCCTACTCCTGCATCCATTGCCCCACCAATCCGAAATATGGGATTAAACTGACCAAAGCGAGAAACAGAACCCCGCCCAATATCAAAAAAGGGTGAGTTAGCAGTCAGAACATTGCTTAGAGAGAAACCATATCCAGCAGCATAGAGAACGACGCGATCGTTTAAAACAGGAAAGCGATATTCTAAAATATCCAAGACGACTTGATTTTCTAACCCCGCCTGATAGCTAAAGCGAGGACTGTAGGTGTTGAAGGCTTCAGGACTGGTATAGCCGCCATTATCAAAATTACCGCTAGTCAGATACATTCGCAGCCGATCTTTTCCTGTAAAAGAAGTTTGTAGTCCTAAACGTGCAAAATAGGCAAAAAGAGGCTCACTATCGGGTTCGTCAGCAGTAGAAGTTGCATCCTCACCCTGACGTACTCCGCAGTTAACAGCATTAGCAGTTTCGCCATTTTGTAAATTGAGGTTTAAACTCTCACATCCTCCTGGAGACCCTCCACCCCAAGCATCAGCAAGAGCTAAGACTACTTCACCGTTGAAAATGGTAGTAGTAGAAAACTGATTGTTTTCCAAAGTAGCTACACGAGTTTCTAAACTATCAAGTTCTTTTGACAAACCAGCTAATTCTGTCTCAAATTCCTGAGTTAATTTTTGAGCTACCTGTAAATCTTCTGCCTTGACAGTTGCTTGTGACTGAGAAGCAATAAGACTTTCAATCTGCTGCAAACAAGAATTTAATCCCGCTGCAAACTGGTTACGAGTCAAGGTTTCTTGTCCGCGAAAAGTGCCATCTTCAAAACCGCCGATACAGCCATAACGCTCGGAAAGCGATCGCAATGCCTCATATGCCCAGTCATTCGGGCTGACATCCTGAAGCTGTCTAACGCTGTTTACCTGCCCAAAAAGTTTCTGGTTATCATTCTCCAAGCTTTGAGCAACTAGATATTTATCGGCACGAATTGTGCTGTCCATCAAGGGCGTTGTAATTGCCGTATCTTGGTCGGGAGTTGCAATATTTAGAGTGGAAATTGTCTGAAAATCACCTGTTTCTTTGGTTAATCCCTCAAAAGACGGTCGAGTTTGAGCGATCGCCCATGTTGATGCTGACCGTGGCGCAAATTCGGGTAGCTGACTAATGCTCAGAATAGGCTCTCCCTCTTTCCAAGGGAGTAGTCTGTGGCTATTTTTAAAATAAGATAAACTTTGCTGTTCCCCAACATTATGTTTTTTCAACTGTCGGGATGCGTCGTCATGCTGATTTAAATTAGCATTAGTTGCGATCGCATTTACATGGTGGCTATTGGGGTTAGCTTTAGCTGCCGTTGCCGATAATAAACACAAAAATGCAGATAATAAATACTTATTGTTTAACTTATTAATGGTCATTATTACTCTAAAATTATAAAGATAAAACTAACTAATTTTAGTCGAACAACCAGATTAAGGCACTTGATGTTAACAGATTGAAACTATTATTTGTTTACTAACTTAAAATCAATCTTGAGCACAAAAAATCTTATTACAGCACCGCTAGTCAAAGATAATTGTCAAAGTGCCAATTTACAGATTCACTTTAGATCTTAATTTACTGCAAGCCTCTACTTATTTCTCTACTTATTTATTCAAGCTATTTACAGGGAGTGCCTAACAGCAAAAAATTACATCCTGAAGAGGGTTCATCTCGCAGCATACTTTTTAAAGAAAAGCTTTTATAAACATCATCAACTACATCTTCTTTATTACTAAGATCTACTGCCCCCACAAGATCATTCTCTAAAGATAGGTCGAGCACTCCACTACCAGAATTAGTCTTAAATAAGGGTGTTTTTGCAGCCTCAATAAAAGTTTTACCTGGTGGCTGTGAGTTAAACAAGACCTTGATGCCTAATCGATCCCAAAGAGACTTAAAATTATTGGCATTTTGACCGCTACTAAACTGGGTATACAAAATAGTCGGCTCATAAGTTTCGGCTTCAGCCACAACCTTTGCCAGATCTTCTGACTCAAATTGAGCAGACTGTTGGGATTCGACCGAGCAGTATTGCCTAACTAATTTTCCTTTATCTGCCGAACCTCGTCCATGAACGCCAATCACAAAGCCATCGCGATTGAATACTGGTCCTCCGCTCATGCCAGGACGGGTAGAATCAACGTAAAATAGACTATAGCCATTCTCACCTTCCTGGGGTTGAATTGTTCTCGTAACTGGACCCCAGGCCAAACGGCGTTTGCGTTGTGTGACTTTACCTCGGCACTTCCCTGTGACAGCATCCTTTTCTTTTTCAGGATCGGGCCAACCAGAAACATAAATAGTGTCGCCTAAGTTCAGCTTCCCCACATCTCCCAAAGAAGCGATCGGGTACTGTGTATTGCTTTCAAAGCTAACCACAGCTAAGTCTGTGCCCGCAACTCTGCCAGGAACAGCAATGGAATAGCAGCCGAATCGAACTAGCTTTTGGCTCGTGATTTCTTCTTCGAGCGGGCAATTTCTGCCGTCGTCAACTTCGGAAATCGCGTGAACCTGCCCATCACTAGTACGAATACCGTAAGGGATATTAAGTTTTAAATGTCTCTGTTTGAAATTGTGGGTAACTGTCAAAACAAAATAGCGATTTTGCTGCTTGCCAACAATCACCCCCGAACCTGGATTCCAGACACCATCAGCATTGCTATCACTCGCCAGAGGATTGTTCCGATTTGCTTCTAGCTCCTTAATTAGGTCTGGTGTTAGTCCTGGAGCAACCAAAACCGTAGTTTGACGGGCAATGGAGTTTATTTCTTCGGTAGACAGTTCCGCTGATACAGGGGGAGTTGCCAGGAGAATTCCCCCGAGTACACCTAAAAATGAGTAAAAAGCTTTATTAATTAAAGTCAAAACTAGTTTAGAAAATATTATTGTAGTATTCTACTTTTCCGGATTATTTTTCCTTAGAAAATTTAATATTTATTAAACTAACTCAAGATACTACGCTCTATGAATATCCGAGAATAAAGTCAAAATAGAGCAGTTAATCTGGCTTTAGGAACTTGGCAAATTCTGACAAGATTTAAAAGAGCGTCGATGTTCGGGAGTGATGCCGTATTTTTGAATTGCCAGTCGATGTTTGGCAGTTGGGTAGCCTTTATTTTGAGCCAGGTCATAGTTTGGATATTTTTGAGCTAAGGAAATTAGCTGTTCATCACGCCATACTTTAGCGAGAATGCTGGCAGCGGCAATGACTGGCGATCGCAAATCTCCCTTGACTACGGTTTTTTGTTTCAGTCCCAGGTTAGGAATTAGTTGATTGCCGTCCACCAAGATGATTTGGGGAATCACAGGTAGGTTCAAAATACACCTGCTCATTGCTAGTAGGGAAGCCTGCAAAATATTTAGTTCATCAATTTCCGCAACGCTGGCAGAGGCAATATACCAGCCCGCCACTAGATCTTTGACTGGTTGAATTAGCTCTCGACGCTTACCTGGAGATAGCTTCTTACTATCTTTGACTCCCAATGCAATTAACTCGGGTATCGCCTCAAGAGGCACAACTATTGCTGCTGCGACTACAGAACCAAATAATGCGCCTCTACCAACCTCGTCTACTCCCGCTACTAAAGTGTGGCGATCGCTAAATTCGGCTAAGAGAGAATTGTCGAAAATTTCTTTTTTAGCCAAAACTGTTTAAACTTTTGCTTCTTTGGCAGCAGAGGAGCGACGACGACGACGGCGACGGACATTTTTTGCCTCAGGTTCAACTGTTTCGTGTTCGGCTACTTCTGTTTTGGATTCGGCTATCTCCGGTTCAGCGACTTCTGCCTCAGCTGCTTCAGGTTCAGTTACTTCTGCCTCGACTACTTCTTGCTCCACCTTAACTTTCGGTTTTCTGCCTCGGGTTTTGGGCTTTTTATTCGCTGGGGAGGATTCGCTTTCGCTTTCGTTAGCTATTTGCTCTGATTCGGTTTGCGACTCAGCTAATTTCTCCCCTGGCTTTTTAACGTAGACTAAAACTGATTTGGGATCTGTGTCTACACGATTTGCATATACTAGAGGGGAAACACCCATAAGAGCATAAATTTCTTGCTCAACATCGTTCATTTCCACCGTAACTTTCTCTAGAGCAGGCTCCTCTCGACGTGCCGATCTAGATTGAGAACGAGATTTGCGTTCTTCATCATTATTTTCCATAATGGGATCTAAGTTTTCATCATTAGATCGTGCTTCCCGTTCCATCAACTCATCCTTAATCAGCAGATCGTTGCGACGGCTGCGACGACGGCGACGACTATTGTTTCCGCCATTTTGTTCTTGATAATTAGGATGATTAATTAGATCTGACGGCTGGTCTTCTTCTTGATTCAGATTCTGGGTATTTTTAGTGGAAATAGTCAGCTTTTCAGATCTTTCTGTCGGTGCGGAAATGATCGGGCGAATACTGTTAGCAGGTTCTCGAATCGCAGCGGGAGTAATAATTGGAGCAGTTTCAACCGATTCTGCCTCTTGTTTTCCTGGAAGATGAGCTATCTGACCCAAACCTCCACAGGTCTGACAAGTTTGACCAAATAATTCATAAATATTCTTACCTTGACGCTTACGAGTTAGCTCCACCAGTCCTAGTTCAGATAGCTGGGCTATTTGAGGACGAGCCTTATCTCCTTTAAGACTATTGTTAAAGTGCTCTAGCAGCTTAATTTTGTCTCGATGAGAGTCCATATCAATAAAATCGACAACGATTACACCGCCGATATTCCGTAGACGCAACTGACGAGCAATTTCAGTTGCAGCTTCTGTGTTTGTCCACAACACTGTTTCTCTTGCCGTTGCCGAACGAGTGAAAGAGCCAGAGTTGACATCAATCACAGTTAAAGCTTCCGTCGGCTCAATAATGATATAGCCACCAGAAGGTAGCTCTACTCTTGGCTTCAGGGCTTCGCGAATAGCAGCACTGACGCGATAATAGTCGAGAATTGGCTGAGATTCTTTGTGAGCATCAATCACGACTCCTTGAGGAGAACGTCCATTACTCCAGTGCGCTAACTGCTGCTTAATGCGTTTTACTCCTGATGAAGAGTCCACCATGATGGTGTTTACCTCAGCGGAAAAAGTATCTCGTAAAACACGTTGAATAAAATCATCGTCGCGATTAAGTAAGGCGGGAGGTTTGGCATGATTTGCCTGGTATTGAACTGTTTCCCACTGCTTTTGAAGAAATTCTAAATCTTCCATGATGGCTTCCTCTGCTTTGCCATCAGCTTCGGTTCTAATTAGTAAGCCCATGCCAGGTGGCTTAATTAGGATTGCCAAGGCACGTAGGCGACTCCGCTCATTCTCGTTAGAAATTCGACGAGATAGCTTAACTCCTTTACCATAGGGCATGAGAACCAGATAGCGCCCTGGCAAAGTTATGTTTCCGGTCAGTCTTGGACCTTTATTGCCCGTTGGCTCTTTCATGACCTGAACTAAAGCTTTTTGTTGCGGAACTAGTAGTTCGGTAATTGCGGCAGCGCTTCTTTTGAGACGCAAAGGTCCTAAATCTGTAACGTGGATAAATCCATTGCGTTCGCTATTGCCGATATTCACAAAAGCTGCATCAATCCCGGGGATAACATTTTCCACCGTACCAAGATAAATATCACTAACCTGTTGATGACCCGTGGCGACGATTAGCTCCTGGATTTGTTCTTCCCAGAAAACAGCAGCTATATGATGTTGTTCGGCAATAATAATCTGTTTGGGCATTAATTTTCCTCAAAAATTCTGATGGCTAATTATCTACAAGCCTGTTTTAAAACCACGCAATCCATTGATTGAGAGATGGTTGATTTATTTTTCTGTGTTTCTCAAAGCGAAAAAAACGATCTGCAAGCTGAGTCGGACATTTCCATATATGTAGCTATATGGTGCTAGAAGTGTTGTCTGGGCGTTTTTATTCGAGCACTCTGCCTGGCTATTGATCTCTGACACATTTAAAAATTACGTCAGCCGATTCTCACCAAAAAACAGTTACATCGAACACCCTTAGTTTGAAAGTAGCAAAGCGGAATAATTATGGCGCTGAATAAGCGAAATTAATAACAAATTGTCATTGAGTTAATGAGTCTAAACCTACAGTTCTACTGCAATGTTTAGTTATCAGACGTTTCCTTGAATTAGTTATGTTTAAAGTTCTCGACCATTAAAAGCTTTGCTTTTAGGTTGCGTCTGGGGACGCTAGAGTTTCAATTATTAAAGCTTTGCCAACATTTCTCGAAGAAAATGCTGCTACTCCACCCTCGATCTTTCTGGATTTGACGAAGTCAACTCTGCTTCCGTTCTGTTATGAAAGTTGAGCTCAATTGTGGAAAGAAGCAATAAAGTCCGAACCAAGGTAACAGTAGCTACCTGCAAATAATGCTGTAATACAAAGCCAGGACTAAACTAACTAGTTTACTCTGAGAATCCAAGGAAATCTTATTTGCTCCAGACGGCAGTTAGCCTAACCAACGGTCGGAGCTGGCTTCGCGCAAACTGGGCAAATGCCCAGCTAAGGCGGATTAATCCCTGACTGTCTCTGGTCACGACCTAAGTTAAATTCATATTCTTGCGATTATGATTGCTATGGGATCGCACCTGACGTTGAGATATTTCTTACCAGATATTAACCTGAATATAACCTTGAAGCATAATTTTTGACAAGGAACGGCGGTCAATCATCTCTAAAAGCTATATAGCTGAGTATAGCTAGAAACCCAATTCGTTTGGACGCAATATTAAGTTTTAGTTATTTCCTGACCTATTATATCTGCGATCTGTTGCGCTGCGCCAGTTTGTCCTCTAACCTCACTTAAGCGATCGCGCATTTTCTGAAGTTTTTGAGGATGTTCTAGATAGTCTAAGACTAGTCTGGCAACTGTATCTGGCTCTAATTTGCCCACCAGTTCAGGAACAATTTCTTTCCCAGCCCAAATATTTGGCCAGGCAAATAGGCGACCTTGCCGTAGGACGAGCCAGTTGATTAGCTTCGCAAATACTTTACCCATTCCCGGTAGGTTAGCAAGCAGACCAGGTAATCCATCCCAGGAGCGCATCGCATCTAGCTGCTGCGTTGGCAATAAGACAATCATGGGCACCTGTAGAGCGGTTAATTCAGCTGTGTTTGCACCCACGGTGGTTAGACAGATTTGGCAATCGACTATGGTTTGGTAGGCGGGAAACTTTGTTATTAGCGCAATTGTTGTGCCTCCCGAAGTAACTAGCTGATGACCTTGCTCGACTGCAACTATTTCTCCCGTAACGTTGCCTAACGACGAGATCAAAGGGTTCTGTTGGCGATCTGCATATTTACTCAAGGTGATTAGGTCTAGAGTTGGCGCCACGGGAATCATGAATCTGGTTTGAGGATGATGCTGCTGGATTTTCTCGGCGATCGCCAGACACAAAGGTACTCCCTGAGCGAGTTTTGCTGGTTTTGAGCCGACAAACAAACCAATTAAAGGATGATCTAACTTCGGTTGAGATTCCTTAATCTCTAGCGCTACGTCTGCCATTAAATCTCCTACCAGAGCAAACTTATGCTGATAAGCAGCAGGAATAGGATTGATCGCTTTTTGGTTCATTGCTGCAAAGCGATCGACGTAACGATACCAGCGAGCCTCCCACTCCGCATAGATCAGGCTCGAATATCCCAACCGCTTACTAATGGCGACGGTATAAAATTGATCTCCTCCTAAAAATACAACAATGCCACGACGATGCCACGACCAATTATCGGTAGTTTTACCCCACAGCAGAAAAGCAAAAAAATCAGAGGCGGGCAATACTCGCTCTACCCCCGAATAGCCTTCGGCGATCGCTGCTTCCCTCCCAGTGCTATGGGGACAAGGAGATAGCAAGACCGAAATTCTTACTTCTTGGCGATCGCCAAACATCTTTGATAAAGACTTAACAACAGGACGTACCCAGGTTGCTACTTCTCCAGGACCATTGGATAAAATTACAATATCGGTTGGTTGCATTTGGCTGATGCGAAAGCGATAAATAGTTAGATTTTCGGCGTTGCTGATTTGAAGTATCCCACAAGGGGACAACGTGAAGCAGGAAGCGGGAATGCAAAGCATTCTGACTTGCGAAGCAAGCACTGGCGCAAGTGCGCCCCGCAACTAGCTTGTTGATTAATTCACTTAAATCGTGAGGAACTTAAAATCATACCTAGATTCAGCAACGCCTGATTTCCCAGTATAGATTCTGAATTTAAGTTTGAACCGCCTGACGATCGTTCGTTACCTCGTAAATGAATTTTAAGGTTGCCCAGCTATTCACATTTAAAGCATAGACATCTTCGTTGGGCAGCAGTTCTCGATCTACACTGCTACTGTTATGTAAATCCTCCATTACCGCAGTGATTACAGCAGTGGGGTTAGGAACGTTAAGTATTTGCTGTTGATCTAGTTTAAAATTTTGTTGGCTGGCAAAGGCTTTCAAAGTCTCCGAAAAAGGCTGCACCGACAGCAGGACATATACGGTATTAATGCCTGAAGACTCGGAAACTTTCCATTTCCAAGAATCTTCCTTGGGAGGAATTGCTAACTCCGTCTCAGGAGCGATCACAATTTCTTCTAGCTGCACCGTACCTTTTTCTGAGGACGTTTGGGCAGGAGTGTAGAGAGCATAGAGGTTACAGTTAGCATCTGTTCCGAGCACAACGGCATAGAGTTGCCGACTATCGTTATTACTCAGATTCAGCCTGATTTCTGTGCCTTTGGAAATTATAGGTACATTACTATTGCCTTCAGGAGTCAAACTGTTAGTTGAGAAAAAAGGCTTTTTCGGCGAGCTGGTTTTTGCCGAGACTAAGGTCGCTCTTTGCCAAAGAGGAGATTTTACTTCGGGAGTCAAAATATTGGCACTGACCTTGACCTGAGAAGAAAATTCATTACTGGTTAATTCGAGCCATTTAGCTGCTAACAAATTATTAAATTGGGGTCTCAGGCGATCGACGGCAACCTTGACCGCCTCATCAGCAACACCAATCGTCTTCCCAATCAGATATCCGCCTGCTGAATAGAGACCATAGGCAAAAGACTTATTGTCAGCATTTGCTTCATCAGTAAGCAGCTTTTCTGCGGGTATTTTGCCTAGAGAACAGTCTGAATTATGCTCTTTGGCAACCACAACAGAATTAATGGCAGAAATGTTGGCGACGGCGCTAGTAGCGTCAACTCGTTCAACTCGATTTAAGTCCTCATCTAGTGCCAGACTCAAGCTCAAGTTGCGATTTAACATGCGGATTGATTCCTGTACTAGCTGCCCCACTTTTAAGGCTTCTTTCGGCAGCAAAGACTGGGTTTGTACAATTAAGCCTTCTTTCGATTTAACCTGAAGTTGCGTTGGGGAATTATTCTCAGCAGACACTAAACTCAAACAAGAATTTATCCCATATTTGCCAATAATGTTGGCAGGTAAGCCCAAAAGCTTAATTTCCGCACGATTGTTTTTACGGACTTTGCTGACTATACCTGTCGCATTTGGAGCATTGCCGACGGCTAAATAATAGGCGATCGCCGACTTGTCGGGGTTATTCAGCATTGGCTGTTGCTTTCTACCCATAACCTGTTCGACGGTTTCTGCCGTACGAGAAAGGGCAACCTGCACCTTAGTGCTGGGGGTAATGTGCCACAGATGTTGAGTTAATGCCTGGGTAAACAAACCCGCACTCAGACCATCCCAGTATCTTTCTACTGCGACCTGATTATTGCTGGTGGCAGACAGTACTACCCCAGGTAAAGAAAGCAAGCGTTTACTGGGTTTTAGACCTTTGCTGGAAAAGTCTTGGCGTAATTGGCTCAGAAAAGTTAGTTCCTGAGAACTCAACTTGTCCGCAACTTTGCCTAGAGAGCGGACTTTAAAGCTACCGTGTCTGCTGGGAAAAACATTATTAAAGCTGGTGTCGAGAACAAAGGTACATTTATCCGTGGATAAAGTTTGAGCTAGTACCAATAGCGTTTCTTGAAGAATCCCATTGGCAAACAGGCTCTTTTTCGTTGAACTTAGCCCATCTGCGGGGATAAAGGTGTTGGCTAAACGAAAACCATCATCATTTTCTACTCCAGGTATTGCTTCAGCCTTGTTAGCCAGAGGCATCTTTACCTGACCACCATAGCCACTGAAGTGAAAGACTACGACATCGTCAGCTTTTGCCTGCTGAGTTAAATGCTCAAGAAAGGCGGTTTCAATGTTGGCTCGCGTTGCTTGGCGATCGCTTAAAACTAGAATATCTTGGGGATTGAAGCCAAACCGATGGATGAGCAGTTCTTTCTGTAGCTCTACGTCCATTAAGCAACCAGACAAATCGTCCTGGTCGGCATAGTTGTTGATCCCGATCAGTAAAGCTAACTTGCGACTGGTTGGCTGTGCCAGAGTTTGCTGATAATTTTGGAGCGAAGTCGCAAAAGAATCGCTGCTGGCGAAAGAAGAAATTCCAGCTTCGGCTGCTCCTAAAGAAAAGAGAGTCAGTCCAGCCTGCTGTAAGAAAGTTCGGCGGTCAAGTCCCATGTTAGCTACTAGCGTTGAAAAATCTGCGAGCGATTAAATTGATTAATAGCTACTAAATACTATTTGCAATGTCGAGGTTACAGGTTCAGAGCTATCTGCTTGAACTCAGTCTCACTGACCTGTAACCAATTATAGTGCTTCACTTCGACAATTGATAGTTGCCGTCAATTTGATTTAGAAGGCAGATATTAGCTGGTTTTCATGGCTCTAGCTAGCTCTTCCGCAACTTTGGGGCGAGAAAACTGTAGAGAAGGAAAAACTCCTCCTCCACAGTTTTCTCGTCCCAAAGTTGCTGAAGAGCTAGCTAGAGCGATGAAAACTAGCTAATAT
>JBCBEA010000035.1:0-14301 GCA_038529195.1 Cyanobacteria bacterium J06600_6 | reverse complement strand
CAAAAACCTCGATATTCTCCACTGCGTTATGTTTCCCCGCCCTGAGTATCCTTTACCGATGTTTTTGCCAACTTTTGCTAGTTCCAGATGCATTTTGCGAAACTGAGGTGTCTGATAGCAGCGGTTTTCGATACGCAGCTTTTCACCTTCTAGCTTCCCTTCCACATAACCCAGACCTTCCGGTAGCTCGTAAACAGAAAGTTCTAAATATTTTTGCCAATAGTTGAGAATTCTTTCTGCCAGTCGATGAATTAAAGGATGTTGCTCTTGGCGCAGGGAAGGTTGGGAAGTTTCTAACATTATGGTTATTAAAATACTCGATCTAGGCGATTAAATCTTGGCAGCCACAGATGTCTTTAAATTTAACGATATACTGAGACAGACTTTATAGATATATATAGCTATTAATCGTAATAGATTTTAGCGAAGGAGAAGGTTATGTTTGGTTTGGGTATACCTGAAGTCGCCATCATTGGCTTAGTAGCAGTGCTTGTTTTTGGTCCTAAAAAAATTCCTGAGATTGGCAGTGCTTTGGGCAAGACGATTAAAGGTTTTAAAGAGGAAATGGATAAACCGCAGCTGGACGAAGCAGAGGAAACAGAAAGAGAATAAGACTAGACAATCATGCGCTTCTTAACTAGGCGCTTTTAACTATTTTAGTAAGCCAAGTTTCAAAACGCTCACCTAAAGCTGCTAAAGAGTATTCTGCCTCTGCCTGCTGCCGACAGGCTAGGCGATCAATGTCCGATATTTTGGCGATCGCCTGTGTTAATTTATCGATATTATCTGGCTCCACTAAAAAACCCGTCTTTCCATCTCTAACAATCTCGGAGGGTCCCCCACGACTATAGGCGATGACTGGGACGCCACAGGCTAGAGCTTCGATCGCCACATTGCCAAAGGCTTCAATCCAGCGGGGAGTCATTAGTAAAGCACGACATCTGCCTAGCTCCTGCTGTAGCCGTTCCGTATCAAAAAATCCCAGATATTCAATTGGAGCGTGAGGAAAATCACGACGTATTCGCTCCCAATAGTCTCGATCCTGAATTCTGCCCATAATCTTCAACGGCGTTCCTGACCTGTTTACTGCCTCTACTGCATCTTCCAAAGCTTTTTCGGGGGCAATCCTTCCGAGCCACGCCAAATTTTCTCCAGGGTTATTATTGAACTGATATAAGGACAAATCGATCGCGCTTCCCAAAATCTCGCAGCGATCGCCAAAAGAAAATGTATCCGCTTGGGCTTGGGTATAAACGCCGAAAGTTCCAGGATAGCGGTCTATTACCTGTCCCATAATGCGATCGCTTTCGTCAGTCATCGAACCCATACTAATGAAATGGGCAATGGTAGTTGAAAAAAAAGGCGTCAGGTAAAAAGGCAGCCAGTCAAAGGCAAAATTGACAATGAGATCGTATTGATCCTGCTTTTGCAAAGCATATTCCCACATGTTTGCCAGAACTGAGTTGGTAGGTAGGCAGGTAGGTGCATCTCTACTTTGAGTTTGCACAGGAACCTGTAGATTGCCTGAAATCGTAGTTACCGCAATATCAGTTAACCAAGATCCTTGAGGTGCAACTACTTCAAGGTGGTGACCGCGACTAACAATTGACTGAGCTAAGTTCTGTACCGTTAACTCGACCCCTCCTCCTTCTCCCGAACCAAGAGAGCCAACGGTCGTCGATAAAAAAAGAATTTTCAACACGAAATATTTACCTGCTACCTGCTATCTGCTACCTACGATTTTTCCGTATCTAGCTCTTCTAATAAATAGGCTACCAGATGTAAATTAGCTTCCCTATCTTTTCCTGATACCAAATCATCAATTTCGGCACTATCAAGATTATGAGCAACAGGCTTTTCAAAGGTGGGTAGAGGATTGGTATTGAGCTGTTTTAAGGTTTGAATTGCCGTTTGCCTAACCTGATAATCTGGATCTGACTGCATTGAGGCGATTTTAGCGATCGCAGGCATCACAAATTGGTATAGATGTTTTAAATCTCTGACTGCATTTAGTCTGACTTGAGGACTTCGATCTTGCAGATTAGCAAACAGCTGCTCGTTGATTGGTTTAAAACTGCGATTAGTAATTTGACTCACCGCTTCAACAATTAAACTTTTATCTGTTTCTGATACTTCTGACATAATTGCTAACAAGGGCTGGATGCTGCGATAGTCACCTGATTTCGTCAGTTCCCAAATCGCTTTGCGTCGCCGAGAAATTTGTAGATCGACATCAAATTTGTTTTTTGACGTTGTTGCGACAACATTCTCCTGGGACTGCAGATCTCGAATTAGTTCTTGAACAACATCAATATCGGCAACAGTCGGGCTTGGCGAAGCTAGCGGAGCTTGACTAGCAACATCATCTGCAGTCAATAAATTAGCCGTGGATGAAGCAAACGCATTTGGTTTTGCCGCTTCGGACTCTGACTCCGAAGCAATTTTTGTTTCCTGAGCTGACAATTTTCCATCTGACGCAGCAATTTCTAAGGCAGCAATTTCTAAGGCGGCTTTGTTATCTCGGGGCTTTTGAAATAAGAACCACAGTAAAGAAAGAGAAATACCCGAGGTTAAAGCCATTGCGCCCAATGCCCAATAGCGGTCGATCGCGGCTTGAACAGATTCCGCAACAGGAATTTGTGGTATCAGACTCTTAGATTCTGAGTTTAAGTTTTGAGTCAGCGTTAAAGAGTCTTGATTTGGCTGTCTTAGCCTTGATCTATTGAGCGTTACTGCTATTGATGATAAATATGATGAATGGAGATCGCCATTCTGACCAGTATGAAGAGAGATCTTATTCTGAACAGTTTCAGAATCAAGGTTAATAGATGCTGCCATAGCCGAGCTGGGATTCAAACTAGACAAAGAAACACAGGTAAGAATAAAAGCGTAACGCTCAAAGATCATAAACTACAGTTAGCCAAGAAAATAAGTTTTAGTAATATTTAAAATTTTTTATTCAACCCTATTGTTGCTTCGACCAAATCAATTGATCTTGATAATCTATCAAATACTAACATCGAATTGAGACATATAATCAAACTTTTAATGGCTAATTTAATCATAGTTGAGCTAGTTTTCAAACTACACCTAGCTGGGCTAAAAAAACTAAGAAAATGAGAGTACAAGACATAATTTGAAAAAATATCATGGCTCGCGTTAGCATAACCCTAGCACCAGCCAAGATTACAATCGTTGAATAGAGTAAGTTCAGAACAACGATTGTTGCGGTGAGAAAATTTGCCTGTTGCTGCTAACATTCGCGATCTTGAGCCGATCTGTGAATCCTTACTTCTTAATTTCACTGCGGTGGAGATCAGAAAAAGTTTTCCTTTGAAGCACTAAATTACCATCTAGATACTGATAAATATTTAAATATAATGACAGACAAATTGATTAGAGCTGTAGCTGCTGATGGAGGAATCAGAGCAGTTGGCGTGATTACTACAGACCTCACAGAGGAAGCGCGATGCAGACATAAATTATCTTATGTTGCTACTGCAGCTTTGGGTAGATCGATGGCTTCAGGACTGCTGCTAGCTTCTAGCATGAAAAAAGAAGGTTCACGAGTCAATATTCATGTTAAAGGAGACGGTCCGTTAGGCGCAATTTTAGCTGATGCCGGTTTAGATGGTACCGTCCGAGGTTACGTTCAACATCCGAGTGTGGAATTGCCACCCAACGCCAAAGGCAAGCTAGATGTTGGCAAAGCAGTTGGTCATAATGGCTACCTCCATGTAGTTCGCGATGTCGGTTACGGGCAGCCATATTCTAGTACTGTTAGCCTGGTTTCGGGGGAGGTAGGAGAAGATGTTGCGAGCTATCTTGTTACCTCAGAACAGACTCCTTCTGCCTTACTGGTAGGGGTTTTTGTCGGCGAAAAAGGAGTAACCGCAGCGGGCGGGATTTTACTCCAAATTATGCCCAAAGCAGCGCGAGATTTGGCTTTAGTTGAGCTATTAGAATCTAGAGTTGCCAAGCTATCGGGATTTACGCCCTTGCTTCAGGCAGGAAAAACTCTCGAAACGATTATGCGCGAGCTATTAGGCGATTTAGAGCTGTTTATTTTTCCTGAATCCTATCCGATTCGTTTTCATTGTGGCTGTTCCTGGAATCGCGTTTTGGGGGCGCTGAAAATGCTAGGAGAAGCAGAGCTACGGGACATGATTGAAAAAGATAAAGGAGCGGAGGCAATCTGTCAGTTTTGTGGTGAGGTATATCAGGCAGATGAAAGTCAACTAACTCAGCTAATTGCCGAGCTTAAAAGTGAGTAAAAAGCAGACCGATAGCTGTGGATTTAAGCAAATTACTCTTACAATCGGTTTGTTGTCTTGAAGTCGAACTAGGGTTATAAATCTAGCAGTAAAAATTGAATTAATCGTTATTTACTATTTAATTTAGGCAATCTCGGATTATCTCTCAGGCAAAACTTTATTGACTTGCAATACTTACGATATAGACTCACTAAAATCAGGTGATAAGATGAGTTACGATTTAAGCATTTCGATGATTAAATTGAACAGACAGTTAGACAGTTACTGGCATCAACCTCTCAGATAATTTATGGCGATCGATAAAGAACCACAAAACTCTGGCTCAGATGCAGCAAGCAAGAAATCTGAGAGCAAAACTAAACGCAAGGGCAGATCGAGATTGAGAGCCGATGGCGATCGCTCAACTTTTCACGAACCTGTTTTGATTCCAGTGACTGAGCAAACTCCTTTGCCCACGGTTAATCAGTCAGCTACCGCAATTCAAAGCCCCAAAAAAAGACCCTTGTGGCAAGTTTGGCAAGTTTGGGGAATTCTGCTGGTTTTATGCTCTGGAGGAATTGGTTACGGAGCAACTTCAATGTTGCTCAAGCTGCCGAAAACACAGAGTTGTTCAAAGGTTTTTTGGCCCGTCGCTTCGGCATCCGTCAGACTATATTGCGCTCAAACCGCTGCGGAAGCTAAAGAGCTTGATGGTTTACTGGCTGCGATTGATTTGGTGGCAGTTCTCCCCGAAAGTCATCCTTTAAGACCTGAAATTAACCGCAACATCGATCGCTGGGCAACCTCTATTTTGGATTTGGGCGAAGCTGAGTTCCAGTCTGGAAAGCTGGAGCAGGCGATCGCTACCGCCAGTAAAATTCCGGATAACCTCTCGGCAAAAGAGCTAGTAGAGGAGAAAATTGCGCGGTGGGAAACTGTCTGGGACAAGGGAGAAGAAAACTATGCCAAGGTGGAAGAAAAGCTCCGCGAAGCTGATTGGAATGGCGCTTTTACCTGGGCTGTGCGTCTCACCGACAGTTCTAATGAATATTGGGCAACAACCAAGTACGAAGAAAGCATCAATAACATCAACGTTGCTCAAGAAGAAAACGCCAGCATTAGTAAGGCTCAAACACAAATTTCAAGCGGTAAGATTGAAGATCTGATTTTAGCGATCGACAAAGCCGACGATATTAAACCAGAAAGTTATGCCTACGAACAGGCGCAAAAGGTAATCACCGAAGCAAAAACAAAGCTAGTAGGTAATGTTGAATCTCTAATTGATAAGCAGGAGTGGCGCGAACTGCTCAAGGTTACGAGTCGTATTCCCCGCAGCCTAAAACTACAGGATCGTAATCAAGACTGGAAGGTTCTGGCAAATGCAGGTTCGAGCGCCAAGCTAGATACAGTTTTTGGCATGGAAGAAGCGGTAGAAGAAATTCAGAAAATTGAGAAAGGTAGCGAATACTATAAGCTCAGTCGTCGATTAAAAGACCGTTGGGAGCTAGAGATTAAGGACGTCGGTCATTTGTCAAAAGCTAGAGATTTAGCCAGAGTGGGAACAATCGCCAATCTGAATCAGGCAATTAGTGAAGCGGGGTTAATTCCCAGCGCCAACCCTCGCTATGGTGATGCCCGTCGAGAAATAGCTAAATGGCGGGGAGAGATTCAGACAATTCAGGACCGACCTGTCTTAAATCGTGCCAGAGAACTATCTTACGGTAATAATCCCTCCGCCTGGCGTAGAGCGATCGCCGAAGCTAATTTAATCTCGCGTAATAGTCCCCTATACGGTGAATCTCAAGGCTATGTGAGAAGTTGGAGAACTAATATTCAGCGAGTAGAAGATCGACCAATTCTTGATCGGGCTGAGTCTTTTGCTAATGCGAATAACTATCCCGCAGCGATCGAGACTGCACAAGAAATTAGGTCGGGCAGATCTTTATATTCTGAAGCGAGGAATAAAATTGCTCTGTGGCAACGGGAGTTAGATGGACGCAGATATTTGAGAGAGGCGACGGATTTGGCTCGTCAAGGTACGCCTGAAACCTTAGCGAAAGCTATTCGCACTGCTAGACAGGTTTCTGCAAATAGTTCCGTTCGTTCCCAGATGATTCAAGACATCAACGAGTGGTCTGCACAGATTTTGGCGATCGCTAGACAGGCTTCCAATAGTTCTCTAGAAAGAGCGATCGCGATCGCGGAACAGGTTCCTTCTGGTACGAGTAGTTACACTCCCGCCCAAAAAGAGATCAAAATTTGGCAGATTCGACTCAATCCGCCCCAGCCAGAAGCTATTCCGCCTACTTTTAAGTTAGATAAGTTGAGGAAAGAGCGAGAAGAGAATTAAGGATTGGGAGACTTGGGAAACAATACCCTTACCAAGTCCAGTTAGAGAATAATTCTTAAACTACTTTCTTAAATCTAACCCCATGCCTTCGCGACGAACTTTTAAGTCGTAGTAAATTACGGCTTTAACAGATTGCCAAAATGGCAAGATTAGAGCTGATGTCACAGCATTAAAAATAAACGTCAACACGGTAAAGATTCCCGAGGCAAAAAATGGATTGGATTGCTGTAAAAATGCTGGCAAAATTTGAAGTGTAAAGATCAGACCCCAAATCGGAAAGCTAACTAGAGAAGCAATTAGGTAAATTAAAATTAGATTTTTAAGGTAGCTTTTGGTCATTTCTTGACTTGCTTTCATGGACTCTGAGGCGTTTAAATTCTCCTTGGTTGCTAGCAGCAATTCCGTTGCCGAAAAACTAGCAAACAATCGGGTCAAATAGGCTATAAACAATACAAATATGGCGATGTAAATGATTATCGACAGGATTGCACCAATCGCTCCACCACTCTCCCCCAGGACAAGAGATAAGGCAGAAATAATCATAGTTATTAAAACTCCTCCAATCAGAGCGATCGCAATTGCGCCCAAAACATAAGCCAGCATAAATCTTAGACCAACCAAGATTGCTGCCCCTAAAAAGCTCCACATCTTGCCCTTAATCAGACGGTTGGCATCTTGAATACTTTCTGGTTTTTCTGTAACCTCGCCATAGGCTAAACGAGCTATTAATGCTTGGTAAGCGTAAAATTTTGCCCAGCCGTAAACAGGAACAAGTCCCCAAAGAGAACTAATAAACGCCAGGCGATAATACTTTTTAAAATTATCGCGATAGATCCGCAACCCCGCACTAACCACATTACCGACACTTAAAGGTTTCATCATTAATAGCTAACTCCAAGAGAGATTTTATTATTTAGCTACTCGAATTAAGCTAAACAAACAGCCAATAATTGAGTGCCACTAATTAATTTTTCCCGAAAAGCGACCATAACTAACTCTCAAACTCTCTGCTGTAAAGCTAGTTCTTCAACTAAGAGTCGTGGGATCTAAGTTTCCTGTCTCGGCTATGGCGTTGACCCAATCCAAGACAGGAGCGGAACAGAGATTTAGCTAGACTTCTATAAAACTATCTTGAGTTAATTCGGCGGGACTAATTCCCATCACCATACCAATCTGAGTACCTTGGTAGTCAAGCACGCTGTTTGTTGCACCCGTAATATCAAGATCACCATAGGTTATCTGAGATAGCTGGAGTTTATCTGTACCTAATTCAAAATCGGCAATTACGCTATTACCGCCCACAATTAGATTAAATAAATCGCTACCGTCTCCGCCGATCAGAAAATTATCACCTTCATCACCGCTGAGAGTATCGTTACCCTCATCACCATGGAGAATATCATTACCTGGTGAACCAAGCAGATAGTCATCACCATCATGTCCATGAATAATATCGTCTCCGCTAGCACCACGGATTAAATCATTCCCGTCCGAACCTAGTAAAGTATCATTTCCAGCACCACCGTCTAGAGTATCGTCCCCTGACTCCCCTGTGAGGGTATCATTTCCGTCGCCACCATATATGTCATCATCTCCTGCACCACCGCTCAGATAGTCCGTGTCTTGACCACCAATCAGGCGATCGCTGTCTTCATTACCAAAGATAATGTTGCTACCGCTGCTGTCTTGAATAAAATCGCTTCCTAATCCACCATTGAGGTTATCGTCTCCTGCACCCCCGTCGATGAGATCTACTCCTGCACCGCCGTTAATAATATCGTTACCATCATTACCGTTCAGGCTATCATTGCCATCGGAGCCATTAATTGTGTCGTCGCCATCGCTACCGCTAACTAGATCTCCGTCATTTCCGCCCAGAAGATTATCATCACCAGCCTTACCTTCAAGACTGTTGGCACCATCTCCTCCCAAAATTGTGTCATCACCAGACCCACCACTCAGGGTATCGTTACTATCATCGCCCACTACAAAACTGTCATCAGACTGCATGTCCGTTTCGGCAGTGATCGTCTCACTCTCTGAATCTTCAGTAACTTCTACCTCCAACTCTGATGGCGCTTGATCCATCTCAGCTTCATCTGCTGTCGGTGCTTCAATCGTGTCTAAGGTGGAATTAATAACCTCTAATCTGCCATTGAACACATATAGGTCGAGATCTTGTTCTTCTTCTATCGAGGTGATTTGATTATTCTCAAATTTGCTACGTTCGACGGTCAAATCTGCACCCAAGACGTAGACGGCTGCTCCGTTATCTGCTGCCGAATTATCATACAAAAAACTATCAGTAATACTCAGATTTTCCGAGCTAGTAATTGCTCCCCCTAACTGAGCATTTCCACCTGTCAAATTTAAACGATAGAGACTAACTTCAGACTTTTGTTCTGTATTACCATCGTCGAGATTAAAAATACGTGCGTCTTCTAGTTGAGTAATAGTTGCGCCATAAGGCGTGCCAATATTTACCGAGTCAGTAATCTTAATTTCTGAATTTAACTGTACATCTGTCTGAATAAAAATTTCATCTATGCCAGAATTTGCATTTGCCAATTCTATAGCTTCTCGGAGAGTACCAGCCCCAGAATCACCGCTATTTGTAACGTTAAAAGTAGCCATATTGATTATCTGCTAATAAAGTAATATAGGTTTGAACGATCTCGACTCGCAACTACAGGCGATCGCTAATTGCACTATCTAAAAAACTGACGCGAATTACGTTTGTTGCTTTTATCGCCCGCGCTTGATTGCAAGTTAACAGTTTTAGATAAGCACTTTCTTTGATAGGTTTATTGTAAAATGCCCGTATTTTTCTTAAATAAATTTTGCAAGAAGAAAATGTGTTTAACTCTAATTTTCTTTATCAAAACATCACAAAAAAAAGCAATGCCGAGCGACCAATTATTTGGGTTCAACATTGCAACTTACTCAAGCTTTTTTAAGCTTTTATTTCTTGACAAAATGCAGTATGAAGTAATTTCTAAAGAATTTTGCGCCCTACTAGTACTTCTCTAACTTCTAACATCGCCGAGTAAGTTGGAATAATGTGTAGAGTTTCTGTCGGTTTAGTATATTCCAAAGCCGTATTGATCGCCTCGGGCAGATCTTCTTGGACGACAAGTTCAAAATTATTGCTTTGCGGATCGGCAGATTCAGAACTATATGCCAGTCGGAGCGCCATATCGTAAACACGATCGCCACTGACAATTAGAGTCCCTCCCAACTTGACTAACTCTTCTGTATCAACATCCCAAATCCAAGACACATCCGTACCGTCAGGGATGCGATCGTTTAACACCAGCAGGGTAACGTCAGACTTCCCTGCCTTCTTGATATTATTAACGGCGCGAATAGTTTCGTTCATGCCGACAGGATTTTTCGACAGCATGATCCTTACCTGTTTAGTATCAATTTCCAATTCTTCGGCACGTCCAAAGGCAGCTTTGAAATTACCTACGGTGCTATAGATTGCCTCCGTCTTAATGCCCATTTCCTGGGCGACAACGCTAGCTGCCAGAGTATTGTATTTGTTATAAACCCCAATCAAAATTTGGGGATGATCTTGGCTAGGAAGAGCAACTTCACTCTTGGCAAAGCCACAGCTAGGACATTGATAGTCTCCTAAGTGAGATAAATAAACTCCTTGATAATCCAGCAGATGTCCACAGCGAGGACAGTAGATCGAATCGACTGCGTGAGGAATCTCATCCAGATATAATTCTGGTTCGTTGAGTCCAAAATAAAGGACTTTTTGCTTTAGCTGCTGTCCTAAACTACTCAGGGTAGGATCGTCGGCATTTAAGATAATTGTGGTCTCGGTTGATAAGGGTGAAATTGCTTTACCCCAACGTCGAGCAATCGTATCCACTTCTCCATAGCGATCAAGCTGATCGCGAAATAGGTTCAGTGCCAGGATATATTTGGGTTCACAATCTTTCAAAAGTAGAGGCAAAATATTTTCGTCTACTTCTAAAATGGCGTAATCAGCGGTTATTTTCCCCGTCATGTCTGCGCTACCTAGCAACGCTGTAATCAAGCCGTTAATTAAATTTGCACCACTAGAATTATGTACTACCGTATAACCGCGATCGCTCAAAATCTGTTTGAGCAACAAAGAAGTGGTGGTTTTACCGTTTGTCCCTACAACTAAAATCACCCCCTGACTAACCTGCTCAAATAGCAGAGGCAAGAGACGAGCATGAAGCCGACGAGCAATTTCTCCTGGCAAGACAGATGCAGCTCCTAATTTTAGAGATCGCACCACTCCCGTTACCGTCTTTGCCACCCCAACCGCCAAACCCAAGCGAACTCGATCTAATAGTTGCATTTTATAATTTCACAGACAAACATATATCTTGATAACCTATTTTGCCTCGATCTGACAGAATCAATCTCTTTACCTCTGGAGATGAGAGGCAAGAAGTGAAAGGTACAAGATTGAGCAGACTAAAATTCTCATAACCCCTTAATTGATGTTAGTTATGACCATTTAAAAACAATAATCGTACCACCCCGTTGATAGCGAATAAGATCCTTGCGTTTTTGACACAATCGCACGCACTCTGCGTATCAGGCTAACGGTTCTCAACCCGTTAAGCTAGCAACGGCAGTATCTACCTATGCGACTCACCCCGACGACCCTGGGGCGTTAAAATCAGCAGTAGATAAAATTGCCCATCGTCACGTTGCGACTTACGTTTTACCAGAACAGTATCCCGTAGTGGGAAAATGTATATTAAAGGCAATTCAAAATTTTTTAGGAGATGCTGCGACACCAGAGATGATGACGGCATGGGCTAAAGCTTATGAAGCTTTGACAGACATTTTTATCAATCGCGAACAGCAAATTTATCAATCAGCATAATCATCAAAATCAAATTTTGAGGCGGTAGAGATAAATGGAGTTAACACTGTATTACTTATTGGCTTTTGCTCCCATCTTCACAGTATTTATACTTTTGATAATTGCCAAACTGCCTGCTAGTCGGGCAATGCCCATTGCTTACTTAGTGACTATAGCGATCGCTTTTTTTGCCTGGCAAGTTCCCGTCTCTGTAGTTACAGCCTCAACATTACAGGGTTTGGTAATGGCAGCAGAGATTCTTTATATTATCTTTGGGGCAATCTTGCTGCTTAATGTTTTACAAGCTTCAGGGGGAGTTACCAGCATTCGTCGCGGATTATTGGGAGTTTCTGCCGATCGAAGGATTCAGGCAATAATTATTGTCTGGTTATTTGGTAGTTTTCTGGAGGGTGCATCAGGTTTTGGTACCCCTGCGGCGATTTGCAGTCCCTTATTAGTAGCTTTAGGTTTTCCTGCGTTGGGTGCAGTCATGGTGGCATTAATAGCCAACAGTACCGCAGTTGTATTTGGTGCGGTGGGGATACCCGTTTTATTAGGAATCGATACGGGCTTAAACGGCACGCCCATTGTCAATAATTATGTTACTGAGTTGGGCTTGAGCTACTCAGAATATTTTGAACGTATTGTGGTTAGGATCGGCATTTTAAACAGCATTGTCGGAACATTAATTCCCCTGTTGATGGTCGCTTGTTTGACTCGCTATTTCGGTCAAAATAAATCTTGGCGAGAAGGATTAGAAGTTTGGCGGTTTGCCTTATTTGCAGGATTGGCTTTTTCTATTCCTGCCACCTTCACGGCGGTATTTTTGGGAGCCGAGTTTCCGTCTCTAATTGGTGGGCTTTTCGGACTAGCAATTGTCGTAACTGCTGCTCAAAAGGGCTTTTTAATTCCCCAGCAAATTTGGGATTTTCCGCCAAAATCCTCTTGGTTAGATAGCTGGATGGGCGATCTACAGATTGAGATCAGTCCAGAAGTAAAAGAAATGAATCTTGCGGTCGCCTGGATGCCCTATGTTTTAGTCGGTTTATTGTTGATGTTATCGCGGTTAGCATTTTTGCCAGTCCAAGGGCTGCTAAAGTTTGTTAAATTCAACCTGATTAATCTTTTTGGCACGGAAGTAAGTATTCAGTCCGAACCATTTTATTTACCAGGCACAATTTTTGTTTTGGTGGTGCTAATCACCTATTTTCTGCACAGAATGGAAGTTAGAGCTTTAAAACAAGCTTTTAGGGATGCAGCCAAGACTTTGAGCGGCACGGCTATTGTTTTAGCTGCTGCGGTGCCGATGGCAAGAGTTTTTATTAATTCAGGCTTTAATCAGTCGGATCTCGCCAGTATGCCGTTAACCTTAGCAGCGGGAGTCTCTAGTCTAGCGGGTTCAAGCTGGCCTTTCTTTGCTCCGACAATTGGGGCAATGGGTTCATTTATTTCTGGTAGTGCCACCGTGAGCAATATGATGTTTTCTTTGTTTCAATTTGGGGTAGCAACACAAATAAACGTATCTGGCGCAGTAATTACAGCATTACAGTCGATGGGCGCCGCAGCGGGCAATATGATTTGTGTTTCTAATGTCGTCGCTGCTTCGGCAACTGTCGGCTTGGCAGGACAAGAAGGATTGCTCATCCGCCGAGTTTTATTACCTTTAGTCTACTATCTCCTGGGGGCAGGAATCCTGGGACTCATTGCTATTTATGGCTTGCAGATAACTTAAACGAACATCTTGCTTTGGCGATCGCTAAATAGTTATCATCCTGCCGATCCCCCAAAAAACCCCGATCGCAGATTTAAGAGTCTTCTGTTGACTAGATCCAGAGTAGAACCTATCGCTAGTTACTTTCCTTCAAATCCCTATTTAGCATAAGATCGAGCTTTATTGATCTGATGATAATATTATGCTTTCGCAATGGGATTCCTTTTTAAAAAACTTAGGTGAATGGCACGGTTCGTTTACTCGCTTTTCGCCTCAAGGGAAAGAAATGACAGATACTCCGACTCTGGTAACTCTCGAAGGCTCGAATGAGAATAAACATGTGCATCAGGTAGTACGCTATTTGCCTCCCAATGAGCCACCCCGCGATGTGGTAGTAGATTATGATTCTCTCAACCGCAGCATTCTGTTTTTTGAGAATGGCGCTTTTTCTCAGGGAAGTATGCAGTGGGGTCCTTACAGTACTTTCGGCGGAGAGTTTGGTCTAATTGATAATGATTTTGGTGATGGCAGTCGTCGGCTGCGGATGGTCGTACTTTATAGTCCTGATTCTCAGCTGCAAAAAGTCGTTTTGATCCGAGAAAAATTTTCTGATACTAGCGTGCCAGAGCGATCGCCTTTAACCGTGGACAGCTTAATTGGCGAATGGCAGGGAGAAGCAACCACCATTTATGCAGATCTCAGCAATCCGACTAGTTTTTCTAGTCACCTCACCGTCAAACAAAAAGATAGCAGCCACATCGAACAGAGTTTAGCTTTTGGCGATCGCCAGATTACTTCAACGGCTCGTATTGATGGTAATCGTCTACTATTTGAAACCAGCGATCTGCCCACTCAAATAATGATGCTGCCCGATGGTGCATCCTGTTGTTGCCCCCTAAAAGTAGGTTCGGGTCACAATTTTACTTTAGAAATAGGCTGGCTAATACAGCCCAACATCCGCCAAAGATTAATGCGTAGCTATAACGCCAAAGGTAACTGGGTTAACTGTACTTTAGTCACGGAGAAAAAAATAGCTTAGTTTTCTATAAGTAGGCGCGGTTTCACTGGCTTTTGAAGATGATTTTCTCAACAATGCACCAAAAGATTGTCCGCAGATCGGTAAACTAAT
>JBCBEA010000034.1:0-14370 GCA_038529195.1 Cyanobacteria bacterium J06600_6 | reverse complement strand
CTCGCTATCGCCATCGCGGTGGAATTGTTGCCGAACAAAATCAAGATGTTCAGTCAAACATCGACCAGATTCCTCTGCCGATCTTTTGCTCTGTGATTGATGAGATTAAAAGAATGGCAAGATTGCCCCAAAATACGGCTAATCATCCAAAAAAACTGGTTTTAGAAAGATTTTATAATCGCGAGCGTATTCTACTACGTCTGGAATTTAGCGCCCGAGCAAACTTAGAAGAAGTTGGCATTCAAATCATACGAGGTAGCGCATTAAAGATATATGAGCAACAGCAGATGGATCGGGTCAGCGATCAGGCTTTACAGTTAGCCAAGCAGCTAGAAAAAACTCTCAGAAGAATCCAAGCCTGTTTTGATTCTGCTCAAATAAACAACCTTACAGAATTACAAACCGTTCACAGTCGCATTAATCATCAGCTCAGATTACTAGATAAACAAAGTAAATAAGGGCTTTGCATCTTCAGAAGATAACTGGTACAGGCATTGATCGACCTACTTTTCCTTAGCAGCACGGTATTTAGCAGCTTTAGTTAACAAAGATTCCGCAAAGGCGATCGCATCTTCCGCATCGTCTCCCCCTGTAATCTGGGCTAATTCTTCAGCGCGAACTTGATGATTTGCCAGGGGTTTGACTCTTACTACAGTCCGAATATCGGCGAGACTGTTACCATTTTGCTTTTGAGAACTGTTTGTCTCTTCAACAATCGTTTTCTCGACCTTAAAATGTCCGTTTGCCATGGCAGCGATGAGCGGCTGGTGGGTGACACATAGTACCTGATGCTGTTTTCCTAGCTGATGCAGTTTTTCCGCGATCGCCTGGGCTACTTTACCCGATACCCCCGCATCGATTTCGTCAAAGATTAGGGTTCCCGAACTGTCTTCGGTACCCGTGAAGCAGGCTTTTAATGCCAATAAGAAACGGCTCATTTCCCCCCCCGAAGCAATGACAGAAAGAGGCTGTATGCTTTCCCCTGCATTGGGACTAAAATAAAACACTACTTTATCTGCACCCATCGCCGTAGGCATAGATGGCTCTAAATGACATTCAAACACTACTTTATCCATCGCCAAAGGTTTTAACTCTTTGACAAGCTGTTTTTCTAGCTTCTTAGCTGCCTTTTGGCGTAGTTGAGTTAGTTTGTCGCAGTCTTGGGTTAATTGGGTTAAAGCTAGCTGATATGCTGATTCCAAAGCAGCGATCGACTGTCCACCTCCAGAAATTAAGGCTAGTTCAGATTTTAGCTGTTCGTAGAGAGCGATCGCATCGGCAAGATCGGGACCATATTTACGGCAAACGTTTTTGAGCTGTCTAATTCTAGTTTCGATTTCTGATAAACGTTCGGGATCGGCTTCCAAACCATTGCTATAGCTATTGATTTGCTGTCCTGCTTCGACAATTTGCGCTAATCCTGACTGCACCATTTCTAGAATGGGAGCAAGTTCCGTGTCGTATTCGGTCATCTCCATCAGGCAAGATTCAGCATTACCTAATAAATCTGCTCCCGCAGGGGCATCATTATTCCCCTCATAAAGCATTTGATAAGCCTGATTGCTAAGCTGCTGTAACTCTACCACGTGAGATAGGCGATCGCGTTCCTGTTCTAATTCTTCTAATTCATTTGCGTCGGTTAACTCTGCTTCATCAAGATCTTTGAGCTGAAACTTGAGCAAATCCTGACGCTGTAATAATTCCTGTTCTGACTGGATGCGCTTATCTAAAGCTCGTTTAGCTGATTGCGCTGCTCCATAAGCGATGGATACTTGACTTAACTGTTTGCCTAAAGTCTTCCCCCCATAGGCATCGAGTAGATGACGCTGCTGCTCAGCAATTAGTAGGTTTACCGTTTGCCCCTGCGCCGTAATTTCGACTAAGCGCGATCGCAGATCTGCCATTAACTGACGATTAACCAACACCCCGTTTACTCGGCTACGAGAACGTAGATTAGTTTTACCAACAACAATTTCGCGACTGCACACGAGAGTGTCTTCATCTAAGGGATCGATTTCCTGCTCCTCAAGCCAGTTATTAAGGTTAGAGCTAATTTGAAACGTAGCTTCAATGGTAGAGCGATCGCTCCCAGTCCGAATCATGCGACTGTTTGCCTTACCTCCCAACACCATATCAATCGCGTCAAGAATGATTGACTTTCCCGCTCCCGTTTCTCCTGTCAGAACGCTTAAGCCATTGTCTAGATTAAGTTCTAGAGAATCGACCAGAGCAAAATTATTAATTTTTAGATTAACGAGCATCTATATAAAGATAAATTTAGGACAGGCTAGAATAGACTTCTTGCATGAATCACCATTAACTATCTAGGTAGGAGGTAAAAGGAGAAAGGGAAAAAGCCCTTATCATCTATTCGTGCAAGAGATGCCATGAACTGTTGTTCACAACCCAGGAATGAAAATAGAGTAAGAACGAATTTACGTTATCACAGCTTCTATTTTCAAGACAGGTCTAATGAACTCAATAAATAAAATAATCACTATCAGCAGTTTAGCGAACCCGGTAATAGATTATCAGGATCTTTTTATTAAGGTTTTGACTCAAGATTGGCTATTTTTCTCCTCTCAATTTCGTTCCAAACTAGTTTTGCTGCTCCTAACATTCCTGCCCGATTTCCTAACTGAGCAGGCAATAACTTTAAACCGACACGGGAAGGTTCGACTACTCGACGCTCGATTTCTTCCCAAGTACTGGGTAAAAAAAAGCGACTGCTGGCGCTAATCCCTCCGCCGATAATAATTGCTTCGGGAGTCAATACGTAAACCAAGCTAGCAAGTCCCTCTCCTAAAACCCTGCCATAGTCTTTCCAAAACTCAAGTGCTTCGGCATTCCCTACCTCTGCCAACTGTCCAATTTCTGCGGGCTTTTTACCTGTCAGACGATAGATTGCGCTAATCGAGGCGTGCTGCTCTAAAGAACCTTGATTACCACTACGACAGGGATGACCTTGAGGATCTAAGGTAATTAAACCTAGTTCTCCTGCTGCACCATCACGCCCGCTAAATAACTGACCGTTCAGGAAAATTCCTCCGCCAACGCCAGTACCCAAAGTTAAAAGAATAAAATCTTTAAACTCTTTGCCCGCACCTAACCAAGCTTCGCCAATTGCTGCACAATTTGCATCATTCTCCAACATCGTCGGTAATCCTGTCTGTGTCTCTAGCCAATCCGCTGCGGGGACATTATCCCAACCAGGCAGATTAATTGATTTGCGGGCAATCCGCCGAGCTTTATCTGTTGGTCCAGGCATTCCCAAACCAATCCCTTGACAGCTAGAGTCAGGATTAAGCCTTTTCACGCCCATAGCGATCGCCTTGACTACGGGTTGCGGATTAGCAGGCTGGGGAGTATCAACCGAGATTGTTTTCAAACATGTGCCATCTTCTAAAAAGCAGCCCAGCTTAATCGCTGTTCCCCCTAAATCTACTCCTATTACGCGATCGCTCATTGAGATTCAATCTTTAAATTACGTCATTGGCTTAATAGTTAGTTGTACCGCCTTTTGGGGAAAAGTCAGCTGTTAATACTTAATTATTTGCTTATTAGTTATTTGTCTCGCGATTGGGAATAAGCCTACTCGGAACAATTAGAGAATCTCCTGACTTAATTTGTGATGCCAAGACATATCCCGAAACGGCGATCGCGATTAGAGTGATTAATCCGCAGGCTTTGAGCCATCCCTGCATAGTTTTAAGCTGCCGTTCCGCATCTCCCAAACTTGCCCGCATGGGATTGACAATGGACATCAATTCCTGACGACTCTTAAGTTCATAATTTTCCACATCGGGTCGCATTTCGTCTCGTTGTACTGCCCATTCCTGTAGTGCTGCTCGCTGGCGTGACCAATCACTAAGAGCTTCCGATAGTTTGCTGTCTAAATCTTGCTTGAGACTGTTAACCTGCTGGCTAAATTTATCGCTTAAGCCACGGTTTGCCTGGTTGAACTGACTGTTAACATTAATTAGTTCCCGACGAATTGATTTCCAACTTGACTGATTTCTTTGTTCTAGCTGACTAATTTTAGTTCCTTGGTCAGCGTCGAGTTTGCCCTCTAATTTCTTTAATCTTTGCTCTAGCTTTTGTTCAATGTTTGCTAAATTTTCAGTTGAATATTGAGTATCATGCTTCGCCACCATCTCTTCTAACTTCAGACGATAGGTTTCAATTAATTCTTCTAATTGGATTTGTAACGGAATTAAAGAATCATCATTTTGAACTGACTCTAGCAGGTTAACGTTATTGTGAACTGAACGTATTTTCTTGACCAGTTCTTCAGCAGTGGTGTTTTTAAGTAAATATCCTTTTGCTCCTGCTCGGAGAGACTTGCCCAGATAAACATCGTCATCATGACCGCTGAGAAAAATAACCCTTACTTTCGGAAATCTTTGAGAGATGATTTTAGTCGCCTGTAAACCGTTCATCTTCGGCATGTCAATATCCATCAGCACAACGTCTGGCTGTAACTGCTCTACTTGAGCGATCGCCTCCTGACCGTCATTGGCAACTCCGACCACCTGAATATCTTTTTCAACGTTCAGCCAGTTTTTTAGCACCTCACACAAAAGAGCCTGGTCGTCCACTAATAAAATATTAATCATTTAATATACCTAAACAACTTTAAATATCTATAATTCTTGCCTGAACAAGTTTTAAGTTTATTTTTCAAATTCAAAATTATCTTAATAGATAAATAGAAAATAAATTGATTACACATCAACTCTTAAACTCTTTGTAAAGAAGCATTATCCTAATTTAGGACTCCTGAATCAAAAGTCCAAGCAATGCACTTTAGTTGTCTGATCGTTACAGTTTTTGGCAATAAACGCTGATTTTAAACAGGTATTTTAATAGCTAAGATCAATATCTAAAGGATTATATTTGACCTGATTTAATCTATAAACTCTGGTAAAGACAGCTGAGAACGAGCAAAGTAGAGAATTAGCCTTGCTGTTGCTAGATATATAAGTTAGTCAGAAAATTCTAAAGAAATTTAAATAGTTCAGACAATCCGATCTATCTTGGTCTGCAGCATCAAAATTTAGGTCATGATTAACTAGTAGTGCAACCAAAACTTTGTAGCGCTCTAAAACCGTACTTCTTGAGTGACTTTATGGAAACAATCTTTTTGGCGATAGAACCTAGCATAGCGGAGGCTTCTATCAAGGAAAATCTAGAGCAATTTTTGATAGTTCTGTCCGTATCCCTAAGCGTAGCCACGGTCTCGCGCATTTTTAGCTGGTTTAGACAAATTCCCTATACTCTGCTCTTGGTGATCGTCGGACTTGGTTTAGCCTTTGTGGATATTCGCCTAGTCAGTTTATCTCCAGAACTAATTTTAGAGATTTTTCTGCCCCCTTTGTTATTTGAGGCAGCTTGGAATATACGCTGGCGCAGTCTTAAGGATAGTCTTGTCCCCGTCAGTCTATTTGCGATCGTTGGCGTAGTTATTTCGGTGGTGGGAGTTGCCTTCCCTCTCAGCTATTTTACCGATATGTCTCTGGCTACCGCTTTATTAGTCGGAGCTAGCCTTTCGGCGACCGATCCCGTTTCCGTTGTGGCGCTGTTTCGCGAATTAGGAGCCAGTAAGCGTCTGACTATTCTGATGGAGGGTGAGAGTCTATTTAATGATGGAGTGGCGGTCGTAGCTTTTTTGCTGCTGGTTAATATTCCTCTCGGTGGTGGTGAATTTGGCGTTTCTCTAATTGCGATCCGCTTTTTGACCTTTGTGGGGATTGGTTTAGGAGTTGGTAGTCTGATTGGTTTTGGGATTTCTTATCTCACCCAAAGATTTGATTTACCTTTAGTAGAACAGTCCTTGACCTTAGTTTCTGCTTATGGAACATATCTAATTACTGAAGAGTTAGGAGGATCGGGTGTAATTGGCGTTGTTACCGTCGGCATTATTTTGGGTAATTTTGGTTCAAGAATTGGCATGAATCCCCGTACAAGACTGCTAGTCTCTGAATTTTGGGATTTTCTGGCATTTTTTGTTAATTCTATCGTTTTCTTGCTGATTGGCGACCAAATAAACTTCTCTAGCCTGAAAAATAACCTAGATTTAATTCTTGTGGCGATCGCAGCGGTGCTAGTAACCAGAGCGATCGTAATTTTTGGCTTGGGTAACTTTAGCAATCTAATTGCGAAAACAAAAACCGATCTTCGAGAACAAACAGTTCTCTGGTGGGGTGGTTTACGGGGGTCTGTATCGATTGCTGTCGCTTTAAGTGTGCCTGTTGTGCTGTCTGGTCGGCAAGAGATTATTGATACAGTTTTTGGAGTAGTGTTGTTTACCCTATTAGTGCAGGGATTAAGTACCAAGTGGCTGCTAAACACGCTTAATTTAATCGGCGATCAGCCTTTACGCCAAGAGTATTCAGAATTACTCGCACGCAAGGTGGCATTAACTCGCGTTGTTAGTTATCTAGACAATAATGAATTGGCTTCAGAGATTGATCCTGAATATTATCGTTATCAGCAAGGATTGGTTACAGGTCAGCTTAAAGGTATTGAAGAAAAAATTCAGACCATGCAGCGCGAACACGATAACCTAAGAGCCATGACGATGGAACAGCTCAACGAGCAGCTTTTGGATATCGAAGCTGATACCTATGCTGAATTTATCCGTGCTGGTAAATTAAACGAAAATCTTTCTCCCGTACTCCAGGAAATTATTGCTAAGGCTGGGGATACCTAGATCTTGGACTAAAGGAGCAGAGAGACGAAGAAATATCGAAGGTAATGAACAATACTGATTATTTGAAAACAACTTTTGGATTCTATTTACCCCACCTCCTGCTCCAATTTAGGTAAAATTTAAATCTATTCTCTATATAGCCAAAATTCAGCCATGAACGCCAAAAATGTTTTAGGTGGAGAACTAAAAACGTGCTGTACGTCCCCCATGACGGGGTTTTATCGCAATGGTAAATGTGATACTGGTCCAGAGGATCGGGGTGTACATATTATCTGTACTGAAGTTACTGCAAAATTCTTGACCTTTAGTAAGCAGCAGGGCAATGATCTTACTACACCAATGCCAATGTACAATTTTCCTGGTCTGAAGCCAGGGGACTGCTGGTGTCTGTGCGCTCTACGCTGGAAAGAAGCTTTAGATGCAGGTTTCGCTCCGCCAATCAATCTTGAGGCTACTCATGAATCGATGCTGAAGTTTTTACCTTTAGAAGTTTTAAAAGAACATTCGATGGAGTTAAATAAATAGATTGGTTTCGGCAACTTAATCTAAATGACTATTGACTAACTTTGAGAGTATATTCTCCCGTACCGTTTTCGTCATAGGTATTAACAATCACGTTATAAACGCCATCAGCAGGGAGAGTTACTTCAATCTGAGAGTTACTGTCTGATTGGCTAATATCGTCGTTTTCACCGATGGTTTGACCACCACTGTCTACCAAAGCTACAAAAGCATCAAAATCATCGCTTTCTAAGTAGATAGTAAATGATTCCCCTGCTTTACCCTGAAGCGGATAGAAATCATATAGACTACCGTCATCGGCAATAATGCGATCGCCTGCTTCTAGTCTGCCCTTTTCTACTTTCTCGGAAAAACCTGCTGTTTCTGTATTAATAGCCACTTCTGTAGCTGTTTCTGCTACTACTGGGCTTTCATCTTCTGGCTCTAACTCCTCTGCTACCTCATCTTCTGGCTCTAATTCTTCTTGATCGATATTTTTTGCCTCCTCCACTGCTTCTGGCTCAGAATTTTCTAGATTCGGTTCGCTAGCATCTAATTCTTGCTGTTCCTGTTCTATTTCTGTTTCAGCCTGAGTAATCTGTAATTCTGCTTCTAACTCTGCTGTTTCCTCCTTGTTTGGTTGGTCATCTTCCCTGGCGGAATTACCAGCAGGAACTTGAGGCTGGGGTGGTACTGGTAAAGTTGCCACCGCGGCACTATCTGGTTTAGGTTGGGACTGTTCTGCTTCGGCGATAGGGTCAGCTGTAGATTCTGCCTCAGTCTGGGGTTTGGAAGCTGAATTTTCGACTTCGGGGACAGGCTTGGGTAATTCGCTCATCTCTGTTGGAGGCAGAGCATTTTCTGGGGTAGAGTTGTTAGGTTCGGCGATCGCAATATCGGCTGTCGGCTCGGTGCTGGGACGATCAAGAACGGGAGAATCAGAATAGGCGATCGCACAAACTTTGGCATATCTAGGATCTGGTTTGCAGACGACTCCTGTCTCTGATGCTTCAGAACTCAACAAACTTTGACGGCGACGGCGATCGGGAAATAATTCATCAACTACTAGATCCATAACGATTCCCGTAGCTGTTTTACGACCATAGCTAAAGTACTGAATATTGTTGCTATTCGCAAAATTCTTGAGCTCGGATGTCGCTGCAGCAGCAGTCTGGGTCGAAGATTTCAACGGTGGTAACGGCTGCTGTTCTTTCAAAAAGGCGATCGCTTCTTCTAAAGCTTTTCTGCCTTTATTGGTTCTAACTGGTTTTTCGCCTGGCAATCTTAGCCAAATACCATCGTAGTACTGTCGCTGTACCTCTAGCCACTGGGCATAACTTTGAGGCGCAGTTCTAACTCGATTGATCTCTGAGAGTATCTTTGGCTCTAAATCTTGGTTTTGCCCACTATTCGCAATCTTCGTTGTGGCAGAGCGATCGGTCTCGGCTTGAGCCTGAGTTACCAATGGTTGTATTGCTAAAACTATAGAGCTGATGATCAAGCTGAAAATCCAGAATTGCCAACCAGGAAAATGAATCTCGATCTTGTTAGTCTTACTCATTGTTTATAGTCTTTTGCTCACAATTAAAAGCCAATAGCATACCCATAACAAGCCTATGTTAGCTCAAGTTTTATCTACATCAAGGGTAGAGATACTGATAAACAATAAGATGATTGCAAGGGTAAATTAGTTCCTCTCTGCTACAAAACTTTGAGCTTTAGGGTAAAAATCTGTTTAAGGCATCTTTTAGCTCGTCAATCTCTGTTTCTAGGTTGCCCCGTTCGACAGCGCGAATTAAACACTCTTCAAGATGATTTTCTAAAATAATTTTTGCTACGCCAGAAATTGCCCCTCTAACTGCTGCAATTTGGTTGAGAACTTCTGGGCAAGGACGATGCTCGTTTACCATTGTTTTAATTCCCCGAACATGTCCTTCAATCCGAGATAGACGATTAATAATTTGTCTTAATGATTCTTCATCATGAATATGAGGTGCAGAATTTGCTTTATCTGAAATGGTTTTGCTTGAAAAGCTCGATTGCTCGATCATTATGATTTGTAATCCTTAAATAAAAAGCGCAGATTAGAAGCTTAAGCATTAGCAACACACTTTCTTTATCGCTTCAAGCCTAGACTAGACTTAAACCATGAAGAATCAATCGGCTTTAATAGCCTTGAAAAAGTAAGGGAATGCTACTGTAGAACTCCTGGTTTAGAATTGGCATCAGCAAATCTGAATTTACGCCCCTGGCAAATTTAAAATTGCGATGGGGCTTACTCACCGAATCGTAAGTCGCAGTATGCGAAGCATTTAGATTGCTATCAAAAGGGCTAGCAATGTCAAAACTTTGTTTTCGAGATCGCCAAATACAATTTTTTCGAGGCTCAATCTACAAGCATCTAGCCACGCTTAATGAGTAGACGAAAGATCGATGTTTATTATTCCCCACTTGTATTGTAAATAAACCAGATATAAAAAAGAACGATGCCATGATGTCTTAAAGATTGCTCCAGATTCATCATCACATCGCTCTATTAGTTCAATTTGATCTAGTTAATCAATAAGATTAAAGTTTTAGACCTCAATCAATATCCGCTTACTTTTTATTTTTGTCGTCCTTCTTGCCACTGTCTAATCCTGTCGCCAGATCTCGCGCTGTTTTATCATCTAAGATCATGTTTTCGTCGTCGCTAATGTTTTTGTATGAACGACGCAGATTACTGTCAGAACCTCCGCTATTATCTTCTGGTAAACGATAGGACTCAAAATCGTCTCCGTAACCATACACGGCATTGCTTCGCATTCCCGAATCCAAATCGCTACGACCGCTCATTGGCTCATCTGGTGCCGTAAATCCTGTTCCCGCAGGAATTAGACGACCAATAATTACGTTTTCTTTCAGACCTCTGAGCCAGTCTGACTTGCCTTCGATCGCTGCTTCGGTTAAGACTCTAGTAGTTTCCTGGAAGGAAGCTGCAGAAATAAAGCTATCGGTATTTAATGACGCTTTGGTGATTCCCAACAGTACGGGAGTATATTGAGCCGGTGCGCCACCCGTAATCGACATTGCCTCATTTACCTGTTCTATCTGTCGTAGTTCGAGCAATTCGCCAGGCAAAATAATGGTGTCTCCACCGTCGTCAATTCTGACTTTCGCCGTCATTTGTTTGACAATTACCTCAATGTGTTTGTCGGAAATATCAATACCTTGGCTTTGATATACTGACTGCACTTGACGGACTAAAAATAGCTGGGCTTTCTGCAAGCCAATCAAGGATGCTTCATAACAACCTTTTTCAGGGAGATGATAGTTGAAGTAGGTTTCTAAAATCTCATGAGGGTTAGCGGGTCCATCTGTCAAAGCTTGTCCAGCCTCGACCACTTGACCATCACTGACGATCGCATTTTGTCCAGGCTTGATCGGATAGTCGCTAACTACGCCGTCTTCTTCAACAATTTTGATATCTACGGTTTCGTTTTCTTCATAGACTACCTGACACACCCCAGAACTACGGCTGAGAATACACCCTTCTTTCGGTTTGCGTGCTTCAAGTAATTCTTCAATTCTTGGTAGACCCTGAATAATGTCACCAGTTTTAGAACGCTCAAAGACGAGCAGCACGATATTATCTCCACGCTGTACTAAGTCACCATCATCAATGTGGAGTACTGCTCCCTGAGATACGCGATAGGGACGAGTATGGCGTGGAGTAATGCTAGCTTTTCCACCTTTTTCTTCAATCTTAACTACTTGAGCTGAATTGGCAATGCTTACGCCTTCTGCTAGCTTGCTACCCGAAACCAGCAAATCTTTTTCTTTATAATTGCATTCGCTTTTGGGAATATCTAGTTCATGAGTCATCAAGTCGCTGTCTCGCACGATTAGAATCCGGCGAATTGCCTCTGATCCTTCTTTGATACCCTGAACTTCTCCTGCTGATTTACAAAGAATTTCAGTTCGAGCGATTGTTGCTCCTTTGGCGATTTCTTCCCCATCATCAACCAAGATTCTTGTCTGAATTTCACCGCTATGAGGATCAACATCATTATCTCTTCTGAGTACTAAAGACTCCAGAAAAACCATCTGCAATCTTTGGACCTCAGGATCTTTTTCATCAGGCTGAAGTTCAATATCGGCACTAAGGTTGGCAAGAATATCAGTTTCTTCTGCCGTTTCTATTTCCAACACTAGCTGAGTACTTAATAGAGATAGACTACTTACCGACTTGACTCGCTCACCATCTTTAAAGAAGAGTCTCTGTACGGCTCTAAGTTCAATTTGACGACCATCATCCTGATTAATTGAGGCTTGAGAAGGAATAGAAGGTTTGTCGGCAACGGCAAATTCTTTGACGGGTCTTAAAACTAAGGCCGTTCCTTCCGTAGTTTCTAAGACTTCACCATAGCGCAGCTCTTTAGTCACAACCCCTGGTAAAACCTCTGTCCCTGGCTGAATTAACTTTTCATGCCATTCATTCTTAGGATCGTCTATCTGGTGAATTTCACCCGGCTTGATAATGATCTCTCGCAGAATATCGTTTTTCTGAATTACTTCCGCAATCCCTGAAGACTGGCAGAAAACGTCTTTGACAACTTCCGAACCAGCTTCAACAAATTCCCCGTCTTCAACAATCAACAAAGAGATATCTTTATTGACCTCATGACTCTCTTCCGGAATCCAGAGCAAAGTTCCACCCTGCTCGACTTCATAACCCTGTTTGCGGTTGCCTTTCCCGACCGAGATACCACCATACTTGATGATGCCACCTGTTTCAGTTTTATAAAAATCGTCAATTAATTCGGCAACGACCTGCTTGTTCTGAACTTTAGTACCAGGAGCGGTTTTGAGTAAGAATTTAAGATCGTCAGCAGTGGTAATAATATACTGTTCTCGACCACCGTCGCTTTCAACTTCGACCTTAGCGCGATCAAGAGATACAGAAGCAGTAACAATTTCAATTTCGCGACTATCAGGAATCATTCTGACTACACCACCGTTAGCAGCAGTAAGTCTAGTTTGAGCCATGAGATCCCCAGGCTTGACGTTGTCGCCATTTTTAACCAAAGCCTCCGCTCCAGGAAGCAAGTTATATACTTCTCCCGACAGTACCCAAAGTAGACCTGAACGTTGGGCAATACGGGTTGTATTCCCTTGACGATCTTTCTTATCTTCAGGAACCAGATCGGCAAACATAATTTCGCCTGCTAAATCGGAGGTTACATCTTTTGCTGCTTTCTCAGTTGATTTTTGTACCTGCTGTTTAGCAACCTCAACGAGTAGCTGTCCTTTTTTGACCTCTTCGCCATCTTCGACATAGATCAAAGAACCAGCTGTTAAGGCAGTGCTGGTAGTCTTACCCTTATTAGGTATTAGCTTGATATCGCCAATTGTTTCTACCTGATTGCGTTCGTCACCGTGGCGAGTTCTAATTCCACGAGTAGTCAAATTTTCGTCGAACTGAACTTTACCATCCGCTTTCGCGCGGATTTGACGCGCAACTTCTCCAGTAAATACCCCGCCAGTATGGAAAGTACGCATCGTTAGCTGGGTACCAGGCTCACCAATAGACTGTGCAGCAATAATCCCTACGGCTTCACCCATGTCTACCATGTGTCCATGAGCTAAACTCCAGCCATAGCATTTTTGGCAGACGGAACGAGCTGCTTCACAGGTAAGAGGCGATCTCACCATGACCTCTTCTACCCGATTCCCAATTTCGATCGCGAGGTCTTGATCCATCGCCTGGTTGCGACTAGCAATCAACTCGCCTGTTTTATCGTCTAAGGCATCCGCTGCTAGAACTCGACCCAGCAGGCGATCCGAAAGATTGATCAAAGTGCGATCGCCATCTTTCATGGCTTTGAGGCTAATACTGCGCTGTGTACCGCAGTCTATTTCTCGCACAATTACGTCTTGGGAAACATCCACCAGACGACGTGTCAAATAACCCGAGTCAGCAGTTCTTAAGGCGGTATCTACTAAACCTTTCCGGGCACCATAGGAAGAAATAATATACTCAGTTACCGTCAGACCTTCGCGGAAGTTAGTTTTAATCGGTTGGTCAATAATTTCCCCTTGGGGATCTGCCATCAAACCACGCATTCCAACCAGTTGACGCACCTGAGATAAATTACCCCTCGCCCCACTAAATGCCATCATGTAAACCGAATTGAGGGGGTCGGTAGTACGGAAGTTGGTTACAACCTCGTCTTTTAGGTTCTCCGAAGTGCTATTCCAGGTATCAATTACCTTTTGAAAACGCTCTACTTCCGTAATTTCTCCTCTGGCGTAGCGTTCCTCTGTCGCTCTAATTTCTCCTTCTGCTGCTTCTAACAGTTCAGCCTTAATCGGCGGAACTTTTAAATCGTCAACACTAATAGAAACCCCTGCTACCGTTGCGTAACGGAATCCTAACTCTTTCAAAGAGTCAGCTACTGTCGCACTATGAGCAGATCCGTATTCGGTAAAAGCTAGAGCCATCAGTTTTTTTAGACGACCCTTATCAACGATGTGGTTATAAAATTTCATTCCTGGTTTTTCTTTTCCTAGCTATTAAAACTTTGTAATTTGACGCTAACAAGCTTTTTATACGGCGGCAGACAGCGCATCCTGTACGGTTTTATTGTAAATAATGCGACCAACAGTAGTGTTGATATATTGAGTTAATTCCTCTCCTTCTACAGAGCGACGCACAAATCTCTCGCGATAATATTCGATTTTGCTGCCATCACCCAAGTTTTCCGTCTCTAAAACTTCAGTGTCGGGCTGCTCTGTGACTACCTCTCCTTCGTAGCGTAGCCAGACGCGAGCATGAAGATCAATTTGACCCTGTTCATAAGCTTTAATCGCATCATCTAAATTCCCAAAGCGACGATTTTCACCCTTAACCGCTTTCGGATCTTCAGCGGTGAGATAATAGCAGCCTAGTACCATATCTTGTGAAGGAGCAACAATCGGTCTGCCAGTAGCAGGAGAAAGAATGTTGTGACAAGCGAGCATCAACAGCCTTGCTTCCGCCTGAGCTTCCAAGGATAAAGGTACGTGCACTGCCATTTGGTCACCATCAAAATCGGCGTTAAAGGCAGGACAAACTAAAGGATGAAGTTGAATTGCTCGTCCTTCTACCAAAATTGGCTCAAATGCCTGAATCCCCA
>JBCBEA010000033.1:0-14428 GCA_038529195.1 Cyanobacteria bacterium J06600_6 | reverse complement strand
ATTGACGGTCAATGGCAGGGAGTTTTTAACGATACTGGAGGCAAAAGCACCTACACCTTTAATGGCAAGACAGCCGAATTTCAATCACAGCTACAGGAATTTGGCAGTGATGGCTATGACATCGTTGATATAGAACTTGTAAACGGCTACTGGGTAGGCGTACTCAATGAAAATCCTGGTGGCAGCGCCTATTTTGCTACTGCCAGAAATGATAATTTTGATGACTTTGAGACAGGCATTCAGGAATATTGGGCTCAAGGCTACGATTTGGTTAATGTCGAACATGCTGACGGCAGTTGGATCGGTATCTTTGGCGCAGTAAAAGGCTTAAATGCCTATTATTACCACGACACTTTTGCCGAATTTGAAGACCGTATCGCCGATGAAGCAGACAAGGGATACGGACTGGCAAGCGTGGAATATGCTGACGGTAAATGGGTGGGTGTCTTCGGCGAAGCCTATGACGAAATTAACGTTTATGACGTTGCGGAAAATCGTCGCGAGTTTCAAACCGCTTTCGAGCAGCGCCAAACAGAGGGATATGATCTTGTGGATTTAGAAATAGTCGATGATCGCTGGTTGGGTATTTTTTCCGAGTCTGTGGATGGGAATCTGCGTGGCAGCGATCCAGAATCCTCTTCAGCTTCAGATGACCTGCTGCAAGCAGCCCAGGAAAATATTATATCCAATAATTTAGCCACCAATGTTTTTGGTGGAGTAAGAACTTTCTAGCAATTTTCTTAATTATCTCTGTACAAGACAACAAAGTAAGCAGAGGAATGAAATTCAATTCTTCGAACCACACTAAATAATATAAGTTAGAGTTTTTTTATAATGTCCGAGCCATTTGGATTTAAAGCTTTTCAAGCTAAAGTCAAGAAGCATCAGAAACCGAAACAAAGTCAATTTATTATTTTCGGCTCGATCGCCTTGCTGTTTGGCATGGGTTTTATTGCAGAATCAGGGGAGCATCCGCCAGTCTTATCACAGCATAATCAAGAGACACTTCAGGTTGGCGATCGCTTAATTACCAACCCTGAAACTGTACATAACATTAATTTCTCTGACTATTATACTTGGAACTCTCAACGAGATTTTTCTCTCATCGTTCAAGCTCAAGTACCTATGCCAGCAACAGGATTTCTTCAAGGGGCAAATCCTTCTAGCAGCGATGCTAATGCGGGAGCAATTTCACTATTTCTTAGACCACCAAGACTAGGGGAAGAAGCTTCTTTTCCCACAACCTGTAAAGGAGAAAATACCCATAGCTATTGGGTACAGTTTGCCGACTTCACCACAGATGAACCGATAACAACAGCATTTGTTAGGGCGCAGGAAGTGCTAAACCTATATTTACCTGTCGGGAACTATAAAGTTCGCTATGCTCCAGGCACACCAGACCTCTGGCTAGGAGAGACAGAGCTGTTCGGTCAACAGGATTTGTATGAGATGAGAAAAAAAGACGCCCCCAAAGAAGTAGAGCAAATAGAGATTTTGACTACTCACAAAATAAATATTGGATTCTTTTGTGAGAACGGAAATTTAGATCGAGGCAAGGTTTCCAAAGACGAAGTTCAGCTAGAGCCATAATTTTTGAACTGAGTTTGATTCATTCAGCGATCGCCGAGCGAAAAAAGAGTCATATCAAAATATGGCGTTGCTGGATCGAGGGATGATTCTATAATTTTCACTGCTAAGCAAATCAACCAAAAAGCTAAGAGCTGAGAGCTAAGAGCTAAGAGCTAAGAACAGATTACTTTGCGGTTTCTTACTTTAAATCAGCAACGCCCAAAATATTATTTGGCACTTAGCCAGAGAGATAAAACAGACTATTGAGGTGCATTATTTTAGAGCATGAAGACATCTAAATTCAGTTTATTCGCTTTGCTGTGTATTACTTTATATGGTGGATTAACACAGATTAAAATCGATTGGCAATCGGAAATATTTGCTGGTGATTTATCTAAATCTTTCAAAGCTAGCAACGACAAACTCAAGATTGTCATTTATGTCCCTCCCGAAGATGTTGGGCTAATTAGTCACAACATGGATGCGGAACTCTGGATTCAAAATCTGGCAGGTCGAGCTGTTAGGCTAGACGGTAAAGTGACACACATAAGCTCATCGTCAAATGAACCAGACGAGATTCGAGACTTCTTTTATTATCCAGTTTTGATCGAGGCTCCAATAATAAAGATCGATCTTACTCTCAAGTTTTAAGGAAGGTGAGGTATCTGTTACTGCCAAAATCAAAATGGTTCAGTATCGAAACATAATCGATTTTATAAGCAATCGCATTTTATTTTCAGGTGTAGATAAATCTCCAGATCTTGATTGAGAACATTTTTAATTAAATCAATAGTTATGGTCTACCAATAGAAAGCGCGGTCAGTATTTTAACCACGAGTAAGACGGTTAATTTTCTCGAACTCCTGTATCTACAGATTTAATGGCAATCGAACTTGAAAAATAATCATAAAACCAATGTTGAGCAAAGAAACCTTTACTGTGGAATCAAGCTGAATCCAGGGCTTTCATTAAGAGTCTATTTATCTCTATCTCGCTAAACACATAATCTTGAAAAGCACAATGGCAGACAACCCTTATATAAACACATCAGATTTTTCAGGTTTAACCTTCGATGAGAATAATGCTCTCGATAATACAGATTTTATTCCCGCCTTCGATTTTGATGAATTTGAGCCAGCAGACTTTGACCTTTCTACCTCCAAACTTCCTGAATTCAAGCCACCCGATTTCGGGTTCGACGAACCAATATTTGAATATGAACCACCGCAGCTCGATTTAGAAGATCCAATATTTGAGTACGAACCACCCAAATTAAACTTCCAAGATCCAGATTTCGAGCTAGATGACTTTGAGCCATTAGTTGTACCTGAAACAAACAGCAGCAGTATTTTTGAACCCAGCGATCGACTATCGCTGCCAACGGTGACAACTAACAGCAGACCCACTTTCCGTAACCTCCCCGTAAGCAAAAATCGCCGAGGTGGGGCGGGTAATGATTCTCTGACTGGGAATAGCTTCGCCAATACGATTGAAGGGCTTGGTGGTGACGATATTTTAAACGGAGGAGGTGGTAGCGATCGCCTGATTGGAGGCAAGGGAAACGATTTGCTGACAGGAGGGACGGGGAATGACGTGCTAATTGGGGTCAATCCCTACGATTTATTTGCAGGAAGAGGTGAGTACGATGGTTTAGTTGGGGGTAAGGGAGGAGATACCTTTATTTTAGGCGATCGCTCGGGAGCATATTATTTAGGATCAGGTAGTGCCACAATCTGGGATTTTAACGCCTTTGCCGGAGATTCAATTCAGCTTACTGGAAGTGCTAGTCAATATTCCTTAGAAGCTAATAATTTTGGCAACACAAATATTTTCCGAGGTACAGATCTCATTGCAGTCGTCTACGACACTGATTTGATTAGCTCGATAAGTTTGGACTTCGTATAAAGCTCAATCCTTTTGAGTTTTGAGGCGATCGCAAAGCGATCGCCCTGCTATTGATTAAATATGCAGGATTAAATGCCTCAAAATCTAAATTGGCATTGGATCGGAAATACTGATTTTGCCAATTTCTTTCTGGGTCAGGCAATTCCAGTGACAGGTAAACAGGTCTGGCTGCTGTGTTTTTAAGGTAATCAAAGCAGGTGCAGCAGGAAAAGGCCACAGGCGATCAAAGACAATTTCGCCATTGTAAAGACTAAATTGCAGTAAATATGTGGCTGGAGGAGCATCCAGCGAATCTAATAACTGCTCTGCTAGATTGTGCAGCGATTTTTGCTGACGTTTGGGAATCGACACTGGATGTTCGTAAGAATTTGGCATCGAACCTTCGCCGATAACTTCGCCGAAAATAGGTTTATCAGTCATGATGATCGGCAACCATAAATGACCTAACCATGAGTCGCCAACACTAGTTTTGAATCCCAGATTTTTTTCTACCCAGCGTCTACGGGAATTGATATCTTTACAGGCAGAAAATATTTTTCGTTGGGGAAAATCAAGATAGTCGGGAAGCTGAATGGTTAAAGGACAGTGAATTGTATCGTTACTTCTGTCTTTTTTGATCACTCTCGAACTTTTTGACCACAGAGTAGCAGCAGAAACTATCTCTACTGTTCGGGCAGTAGAGTCTTGGGCAATACTACGCTGTAAGGCTTCGACCATTTTCTGCGTTACGGGCGATGCTGAAATCAACTTGCCTCGATCGCTAACATCTGCGTTGATGATAATTACAACTTTTTCCATTCCCCTGCCGTCATAAGATTTTGCCATAGCTGTGGTACTCGAACAGTATTTTTCTCTGGTTTAAATGCTTTGTTGCTAATTCTCTAATCTAATTCCATCGGATAGGCGAGAAAATAGTCCGTCGTATTTGTAGGGCATAGTTGAATTGTAAATTATCTGAGAATTGAGAGGGAGGATCATCCTTTACCAAAATCTTCGAGTGTAGGCGATACTAGAACATAATAGCTAATGAAAATAGCCGCTAATCAGAAAACCAAAGATCTAGGTGCAGCTTAGTGTACATTGACCACTTTTGAACAACTATTTCCTGCAAGGTCAGACTTTTTAGCAGTACCCATCATAATCGCTTTGTTATGAAGTTTTCAAGATTATATAGGAATAAATTAATAATTCAGCAATTTGAGTCTAAGACAACAAACTAACCTAATAGTAGTAAATTAGCTAGTCTAAACTAAAAATAAAAATAATTAGAAAATACATCAAATCATTCTAAATTTTACTTAGTAGCGGTTTAAGCCAGAGAAAACAGGAGAAAAGTCAGTATATAAACCCTGATACTAAGCTTTGATTATCTAAAGTGTCAAAAACACACAAATTAGAAGAGCCTAATCCGACAAACTGATGATGCATTTAGTCGATTGACTTTCTTTACTTTGATAATGGCTTTCCTGAAAATGCTCGATTAATAATTTGAAAAATATTCATCGTTTTACAACATGGAACTACTGGAGTATCAGGCAAAAGAATTGTTTAAAACTGTAGGGATTCCAATCCTACCTTCTCTGACAATTCAAGACTCTCGCGCAATCAAACAGCTACATATCCCCTATCCTGTTGTTCTCAAGTCTCAGGTTCGGTCGGGAGGAAGAGGCAAGGCGGGAGGAGTTCGTTTTGTCGCTAATACGATTGATGCGATCGCTGCTACTCGCAGTATTTTTAATTTATCTATTTTAGGTGAGTATCCTGAAGTAGTTTTAGCCGAAGCTCATTACAGTGCCGAAAGAGAATTATTTTTAGCTATTGTTCTGGACTATGACCTACAGCGCCCCGTACTGCTGGGTTCGGGTTGGGGAGGCATGAATATTGATGCTTTGCTGGCAAATTTGCAGCAGGTGGTGGTAGAAGATGAATTTTCGCTTTTTTATGCTCGCCGTCTGACAGTAAAGATGGGATTGTTGGGACAGTTAGTCTGTTCTGTGAGCGAAATTATAGCTAAGATGTATCAGCTATTTTGGGAACGAGACTTAGATCTGATCGAAATTAATCCTTTGGGAGTCAATCGACGAGGAGAATTGATGGCTTTGGATGGCAGAATTATCATCAATGACAATGCTTTAAGTCGACAGCCAATTATGGAAACTTTTAATTTTTCAGCCCAACAACGTGCTAGCAGTCATCATCGGGCATGGAAAATGAATAAGGATTTTAGCCAAGTTAGGTGGCGTTGGCTAGATTGGCACGATCGCTCAGGTCAAGTAGCGACGATCTGTACTAGTTTTGACTCAGCTTTGCTTACTTGGGACTTATTACAGCAAAATCAAATTGTAGCTGCCTGCAGCGCCATAATTGAGAACAGTCTACGTTCCCAAGTGGAAGATCTTCGGGTTTATCGCGAACAGCTACAAAATATTCTCAAAGAGTTAGCAACTTTTACGGGAATCAAGGTGATTATGCTAAATATTTATGATTCTGAGGCAGTTTGCCGTGCAGTCATGGAGACAGTCGTAGATCATTGTGCAGAAACTACGCATTCAGCATCTACTTCTCAGCCAGAATTGGTTAATAGCGCAACCCCAAAAGATGTCGCCCTTGGGGCATCAGATCAAAATGCGATCGCGATCAGTTCAGCGAAAGTTGTCGCCGAACAAAATCAATCAGCAAACTTAGCTTCAGAAAACCCGACTCAACCATATTTTGTACTGCGTTTGTTAAACCAACCTCACATTGCAAACATGACACAGTCGGAAAACATTTATTTATTTGATGGCTTAGAAACAAGTATCGAACAAATTGTTGCTTTGGTTAAGCCTAGTTAAAAGAATTTTTTGCTCAAAATTGTTACAAGAAGGGAAGTGACTGTTGAGCCAATCTGAGTTAATGTCTTTTAATCCCAATGTGAACCCTAATAGTTTTTTTGATTTATCCGCTTTTGTTCAGCCACCTATTAATAGATCTCTCTCTGAATCTGTTCGCTCTATGAATTGGTTTTCTCATAAGGTTATTATTCAAGGAATTACTGACTATCAGGCAGCTTTTTTTGCTTTACAGATGCAGGCTTATGGCACTGATATTGTAGCTGGGGTTAGCCCAGGGAATGGCGGAACAACAATTGAAGGAATTCCTGTCTTTGATTTAATTGAACAAGCACAAGCTCAAATTAGCGATATTGAACTAAGCCTAATTTTTGTCGATGCAGATCGGGTTCTCGATGCAGCTCAAGAAGCGATAGCCGCTGGAATTCGTAAAATTATTATCTTCACCCCCCGAGTTCCACCTCAGGATACAGTTCAGTTAATTAAGCGTGCACGCCTGACCAACACTTTAATTTTGGGACCTGGTAGTCACGGAATTATAATTCCCCAACAGGTATGGCTAGGTAGCTTGCAGCCTGAATTTTATCAACCAGGAGCAGTTGGCTTGATTACTTCTAGCCGTCATCTCTGCTATGAGGTAGCAGCAGAACTAAACAACGCTAGTCTGGGACAGTCGATTGTGGTCAGTCTGGGTAACGATCGCATTATCGGTTCGGATTTATCTTACTGGTTAACCACCTTAAACGAAGATCCAAATACTAAAGCAATTGTCGCTATTGGACACAGAGTTAATCAGATTGAATCGATTATCGCCTACAGCAAAAATCATGGTTATAACAAACCCGTAATTGTCTATTTAGTTGGACTAAAAGCACCTCAAGTGAAAGTTTATGGTGATGCTCTGACTATTATTACCAATCACCTGTCAGGTTCGATTCCTGTCGTCAATCGCGATCGCCAAACAACAGAAGAACTTCGCAAAATCGGCATCAAAATAGCTAGCAAACCTAGTGAGATTCCAGAGATTATTCAAGCTGCTTTAGAGACAGTAAATTAGAGGTCAGAGGTCAGCCCAGAGGGATTCCTAATTATGTATAAACTATATGACTTTTTGCCTTCAGGCAATGGCTACAAAATTCGTCTGCTGCTAACCCTCTTAGATATCCCCTTTGAAAGAATTGAGCTAAATATTTTGGAGCGAGAAACTAGAACCCCTGAGTTTTTAGCCAAAAACCCCAACGGCAAAATCCCTTTGTTAGAAATTGCTCCAAATAAGTTTATATCCGAGTCCAATGCTATTTTGTATTATCTTGCCCAGGATACAGAGTTTTTTCCAGCCGATAAATACATTCAGTCGCAAATCATGCAGTGGCTCTTCTACGAGCAGTTTAGTCACGAACCAAATATTGCCACCGCCCGCTACTGGGTGAGTATCCTCAAGCAGCCAGAGCAGCATGCAGAACAGCTAAAACATAAACAGAGGTTGGGGAACACCGCTTTAAAACTGATGGAGCAGCACTTGAGTAATCGTAATTATTTAGTTGCAGAGAAATATACCATTGCTGATATTAGTCTATATGCCTATACTCACGTTGCAGAGGAAGGTGGTTTCAATCTAGCTCAATATCCTAGCATTCTCCGCTGGCTAGGGCGAGTTGCAGCCCATCCCCAGCATATTTTAATTACTGAGCAATAAAGCCATCCTGCAAACTTAATGGGGTCCATCACGATCGCCCGATCATCAAAGACAAGCTGTAGTCGGGAAATATTCTAAAATAAAAACTGGTTTTTTAAGCTAATCATTAGTTAGAGCAATAAAGAGCAAGTTTCGTGATTTTGATTCAAAAGATAAAGTCTCAATTTATCTCTCTGTTTTTTGGCATCTTTACTGTTTGCCTGACAAGCACCGCAGAAGCAGCATCAAGAATTACTTTTAATCTAATTCCTTTTGGACAATTCCAAATCAAGGTGGCGGATCTAGAGGCTTTTGTGGCGACTGGAGCGAAAACTCCCGAACTAGACTACTATCTTCGACGTTTAGATTCAGAACAGCTAGAACAGTTACCCACTCTACTCACTACCCCTCTTGATCTCCATCCCCTGGCGATCGCTAATTTTAGTAATTCTCAGATCGGCGCAATCACGATCGCCAATTTTGCCAAGGGTATTCGAGTTAGGCAAAATCGCAATGGTTTTTATGCCCTGCGAGGCGCAATTATTGCTGCTGCCTTTGATGAATCTCAACTCACCATTCTCAATCTTCTGCGCCACTATCCCCTCGAAACTATCGATTTAGATTTAGCCTTGCTAAATCAATACTTCCAGCAGGCGAACCGTCTGACTCAAAACCGTCAGGAAATCAAGCGTACTTGGTTTGACTCCGAATCGGCAACAGCACTTTCTGAAGATAGCCACAAGGGGCATTCGGCTCCTCAAGATTTAGGTTTGTATACCTGGCAAAAAAGAACTCTACAATATGATAATCCGCGTCGCCCTCAGAAAGGACTATTCGATCTTTACCAGCCCAACATAGATCGCCCTGTTCCCCTAATTGCGATTTCCCACGGCATTGCTTCTAATCGCCAAACCTTTGCCTATCTGGGTCAGCACTTCGCTTCCCATGGTTTTGCGGTGGCGGTAGTTGAGCACAGTGAAATCAGTTTGGATAAATTTGATCGCTTTTTGGCAGGTAAGGCAGCTTTTCCCGATGGTCAGAATTTGATTAATAATCCTTTAGATATTAGTTCAGTTTTAGATCGCCTAGAATCCGAACCTAATCTAGATTTAGAGCGGGTAGGAGTAGTGGGTCAGTCTTTTGGTGGCTATACGGCGTTGGCTCTATCAGGGGGCAAGCTATTTGCAGACCAAACTGCAGCAGAATGTCAAACAGAAAACTTTGATCGGGTTTTGCTCAATCTCTCTTCTCTGGCTCAATGCACTTTTAATCAGCTCGGTCAATCTTCAGTTCAGCTGCGAGATCCGCGTATTAAAGCAGCAATAGCAATCAATCCTATGGGCGGGTTGTTTGGCAAAAGAGGGATAAATTCAGTTGAGACTCCGACGATGATTATTTCGGGCACTCACGACCCGATTATGCCCGCGGTTGACGAACAGATTGAACCCTTTGTCTGGCTCGATCCTAGTTTGGAGAAATACTTAGTTTTAATCGAGCCTGGTACTCACTTTAGCTTCTTGCAAGAAGGTCTAGGGGTTTTGCCCGTCCCCGATACGGATGTTGGACCTCGTCCTGTTTATGCCTATCCTGTTCTCAAAGCTTTAGGCACCTCATTTTTTCAGCTTCATCTAGCCCAGCAGCTGGAATATCAGGTATATCTGCAGGAAGATCGCGCAGTGCAGCTGAATAGTGATGCATTCAAACTAGCCATTATTCGTTCCCTCGCGGAAAGTGAACTAGAGCAGTTTCCATAATTATTGATTAAAGGCAGAAGATTCTTCGTCACGAATCTTAAATACTTCTAAGGCTGCCTGATTGCTTTGAGGATTATCCGACCAGAATTTTTGTAGTTTTGATAAATCTCCCGTATTAATTTGCAAATCTTCAGTGGGAAAGTTGTGCATGGCTTCAATTATCGTCCAACCATCATCATCACTGGGTGTGTCTGCAGCCTCGATTAAAGCCGAGCGGATGGCTAAAAAACCGTTGCGCTTAGGATGGGTTTTAATTACCGTTCCTAAATCTTGAAAAAACTTTTCACCTTCTGTGGTGTTGGCAAACTTATACATAGTTACGCGATCGCATTCAAAGCGACTATTTAACCAATAGCCTAATTTTTCCAAGTCCTGGCGATTAACAAACTTGGCATACATCTTTAGTTCGCGAGTCATTTCTCCTGTCTTAGCAAATTTTTCTAGAGATTCTACTGAAATTCTGCCGTTGAATGGTCCATAAATCAGCTTGACTTTCTCTGCACTCTGGGCTTTTTGAGCCGAAATTCCTAGTCCTGATAATCCCAATGTAAGTGCGATCGCGCAACGTAAAATTAGTCCAGACTTGGTTTTTTGCACTGTATTCATCTCCACAAACAAATAATTTTGAAATTTATAATTTAAAACCGAGAATTTAAAACTTGAGATTTAAAAACGCTTGGTAGTATCAGAGTTACTACGTAGATTACGTATGTCCCATTGTGGTCGACAAAGTTATCAATAAAAACAAAAGTGAACCAAAATCCTGCAAACTTCTTGAAACTTTTATAATCTTGGTAGTTCTATTAAAGAAATCATGATGAAAGAGTCTCAGCAATTGCGTACTCTCGCAGTCGATATTGGTGGTAGTGGGATTAAGGTAATGGTTTTAGACGAGTCAGGAAAGCCACTAAGCGATCGCCAAAGATTAAAAACACCTCATCCCGCCAAACCAAAAAAAGTAATCGAGACGATAGTTACTTTGGCAGAGCAGCAAGAATACGATCGGGTTTCTGTCGGATTTCCAGGAGTTGTGCAAAATGGGGTAATCAAAACAGCGGTCAATCTTCACGATGACTGGCTGGAGTATGACCTCGCAACCAGTTTAGACAAAATATTATCTAAGCCAACCAAAGTGGCTAATGATGCTGATATCCAAGGTTTTGGAGCGATTGATGGTAAGGGAGTAGAGCTGGTAATCACCTTAGGAACTGGGTTTGGTTCGGCTCTGTTTGTGAATGGCAAATTAGTTCCTAATTTAGAAATGGGTCATCATCCCTTCCGTAAAAAAGAAACCTATGAAGAACAGCTAGGTCGAGCAGCCTTTGATAAGCATGGTGCAAAAAAATGGAACTTTCGCCTGCAGAAAGCGATTTCTCATCTAGATCATTTATTTAATTATGATGCTCTGTTAATTGGAGGAGGAGAAGCTAAAAAGATCGAGTTCAACCTGCCTGCTAATGCCAAAATTGTTCCCAACGTTACGGGATTGCTGGGAGGAATCAAACTTTGGAGCTAAAAGCATTAGACTTCTTGTATAAATCACCATTAACTATCTAGGTAGGAGGTAAAAGGGGAAAGGGAAAAGGGAAAAAGCCCTTATCATTTATTCGTGCAAGAAGTCTAATGATCAGATAGATACATGGAGTCTATAAGTAGATATCCCAATCTGCCTAAATTCGCTAAGGTAATAACAATGCCTGTTAATAGTTGTCTTTAAGCTTATGGAATCTACTAAACTGCTCGCTAATAATGTTGCCGTACCCTCTTTAGGAATTGGTACTTGGTCATGGGGCGATCGCCTTTTTTGGGGATACGGTTCAGATTATGGAGAAGCCGAAGTAGAGAAGGCTTTTGAGGCTGCGATCGCTAGAGGCGCAACCTTTTTTGATACGGCAGAGGTATATGGTTTAGGTGAATCAGAGCGACTGATCGGACGTTTCCTCAAGCGCACCAGCCAACCAGTACAGGTTGCAACCAAGTATTTTCCTTTACCCTGGAGATTTAATGGTCAATCCGTAGCCGATACCCTTAGCGATAGCTTGAAGAGACTACAGGTAGAACAGGTGGCGCTATATCAGGTGCATATGCCTTTTAGCTTTTTGATGAGTCAAAAAACCTTAATGGAAGCGCTGGCGCAGGAGGTAAAGCGAGGCAGGATTCTAACGGTAGGGGTAAGTAACTATTCGGCAGAGCAAATGCAGGAAGCACAAGACCTCTTAGCTCAACATGGCGTACCTCTGGCAGTAAATCAGGTACGCTATTCTCTCTTAACTAGAAAGATCGAGCAAAACGGTATTCTAGAACTCGCTCGTAAATTAGGCATTACCATTCTGGCTTATAGTCCCTTAGATCAGGGGCTTTTAACAGGGAAATATACCCCTGAGAATAGCTCGAACGTTCAGGGTGCGCGAAAACTAGATCCAAAATTTTCTACCGCTGGCTTAAGCAAACTCGAACCCGTAGTCAGCAAACTTAAACAGCTTGGTGATAAGTATGATAAGACTCCCGCACAGGTGGCTCTAAACTGGCTGGTAGTCCAGGACAACGTAATTCCTATTCCTGGGGCTAAAAATGCGCGACAGGCAGAAGATAACGCAGGCGCAATGGGTTGGGAATTAAGCACAGAAGATGCTAGGGAACTTGGTGCGATCGCCCTAAATTATTAACAGCGATCAGCCATATAGAATCAAAAGAAGTCAGTGCCTATGGCTTTTTTTTACCTTGACGGCGATAAAATTTACCCAATTTTGTCGGTGAAATACCTAAATAGTAACCCGCAATAATTAGTTGATTAATTAACGTTGTTTGCCATACGCCTAATTTTTCCCAGCGCCTACCAGAAGTAATTACTGAACCAGGGGCGATCGCAATTTTACCCTGTTTTTTTATTCGCTTAATAAATTCAAAATCTTCCATAATCGGTAAGTCAGCATAACCACCAGTCTTGAGAAAAGCCTGTTTAGTCATGAAGATTGCCTGATCGCCATAGGGAAGGGACAAAAGGCGCGATCGCATTTTTACTAACTGTTCAATCCAACGCAAAGATCTTTTCGTACTGTCAATCTCTAGTTCAAAAGCTCCGGCGATCGTCTGTGGTTGTTTAAGGGTTTGATTAACTAGCCTGATAAAGTTGCTTGGTAACTGAGTATCAGCGTGCAGAAATATTAGAATATCCCCCTGTGCTATGTCCGCCCCTGCATTCATTTGTCCCGCTCTACCTTGACCAATAATCGTAATGACTTTTGCTATTGGTGTTGCGATCATAACCGTCTCATCGTGGCTACCACCATCAACGACAATAATTTCAGCTTCAGGATAAGAAGCTAATCGTGCCAAAGTTTGTTTAATGGTGACCGCTTCGTTAAGAACTGGGATAATGATGCTAATAGTATATTGAGTCATATTTAATGAGGGACAACACCACGTTTGAGAAACGATCTCTTAGTTTTTGGCAGTATTTTAGTCAGACTATCTTAGTTTGCCTGATTCTGTTTAGTTTTAATGCAGCTGCATTGGCAGGCTCGTTAGCAGATCGTTTAGAGCAGTTTCCTCAGTGGACGAGCAAACCCTCTGTTAAGCTTGCCAAAGGTGACTTAGAATACCCTGAGTGGATGGTGGGAAATTGGAATGTGGTTAGTACTTTAACCGAGCAAATTGCTCCTCTCGCACCCGATATTGTCACCCCCGGATTTGAAGATAATCAAAATTATGTAGATCAGGCGATCGCTTTTCCCGTCAGATTTGGCACAGAATATTACACCCCGACTAAAAGTTTATTGTCTGTTTTTAAGTCGTCCGAGCCAGTAGTGGTTGCGGATCGAGCTTTTAACGGTGAACAGATTGCTAAGGCTTATTTGGGCGATGAAAATGTTTATAAGGTTAAAATTGATCCTGATAATCCGAACCAGCAGATAACCTTTCTCAAAGGGGAACGCAAGTTAATTTCGAAAATTACAGGTAGAAATCGAGAAGTTCCCACAGGCGATCGCTTCCTCGCAACAGAAGTTACCCAGCAGCTATTTAGATCTCCCGAACGACTGTATCTAAACGAAGTTGAAACTACCAGTGACTATACGCTGATCGATTCAGATAATATTAGCGCCGAACAAATTACGGCGATCTATCTTTCGCCCCAAGATCCTGATTATTTTACGGCAGGCGATCGCCCAGTGGCTTTATATCGCTACCATTTAGATTTGGTAAGACAGTAAGCAAAATTATAATTGTCGAGAGATTTAAGGGCATCATAAGAGTCCACGACCTCAACTCTAAAACATATGTCCATGATGCAACGGCTCGTTTGCGTCAGCAGCACATTTACTCTCTGGGCAACTTTTGTTAGTTCTGCACAGGGTCAAGTTGTTCCTGATCGTACAACCAACACCTCGGTAATTGATAATTGCCAAGCCTCTTGCAATATCACTGGGGGAATAGTTGCAGGAGAAAATCTTTTTCATAGCTTCGATACATTTAATGTTGCTCCAGATGCTAGCGTCTACTTCAGCGACCCTGGAGTAGGGAATATTTTTAGCCGTGTTACAGGTGAAAATCCATCTAACATCTTGGGCACAGTCGGGGTTAATGGTGGAGATGCAGACCTATTTCTGCTCAATCCCAATGGCATCATTTTTGGAGAGAATGCAGCTTTAGACCTTAACGGTTCATTTTTGGCGACGACCGCTGAGTCAGCGGTC
>JBCBEA010000032.1:0-14580 GCA_038529195.1 Cyanobacteria bacterium J06600_6 | reverse complement strand
CTGGCTTTTTCTCTCGATAGCGTTACCTCGGCGATCGCCATTACGGAAGATACCTGGCTAATTGTCGCTGGAGGAACAATTGGGATTGTAATTCTACGCTTTATGGCAGGATTATTTATTCGCTGGCTTCAGGAGTATACCTATCTTGAGGATGCAGGTTTCATTACCGTAGGTTTTGTGGGCATAAGACTACTGCTAAAAGTTTGGCTACCAGATTATTTAATTCCCGAATGGATCACAATTGCGGTAGTAGCCGTATTTTTTGCCTGGGGATTTTCTAAGAAAGAAGTGCTGGAGTCAGATTCTAAATAATCTTTAGTAAGCAGCAATAGGTAGTAGGTAGTAAATAGCAGGTGAAAAGATTATGGAGTTGATAAACTGCTAAATACGAGCAAAATTAATTTGCATCAGCAACGGTAATAAAAAATAGGGTTGAGAATTGTCAACCCTACATTATCTTAATTGAGCCTAATGATTAAACCGGTGCGAGTAAGTACTGTTCAATAATTTGACGGTATTCGCTTTTTTGCTTCACTCCCTTAATTTCTTTGAGCAGCTCGCGATCGCGGAAAAACTGAACTGTTGGGGTGCCCGAAACTTGACCCATTTGGGCGATTTCTGGATCGGCAACGATATCTATCTCGACGAAATGAATTTTGCCAGAATATTCTTGCACCACCTTCTCTAACATAGGAGAGAGAATTCTGCAGGGTCCACAGGTAGGAGAAACGTATTTAACCATGATCAGGCGATCGCTTTCATGGAAAAGTTTTCTGAGAGCATAACCGCCAACATACTTAGTATCGTTCAGATCAAAATCAGTCTCCGTATTTGATTTTTTGCTGACGGGGGTTTCTTTTACTGCCGGTTGACTTTCTTGAGGCTGCTGGTCATATTCCACAATTAGGTTGCCTTCGGAGAGCCATCTTTCTGCTACCAAAGCTGCCATACAGCCTGTTCCTGCAGCAGAAATTGCCTGACGGTATTCATGATCCTGTACGTCTCCCGCTGCGTATACTCCTTCTACAGAGGTCGCAACGGTGCCAGGAGTAACGACAATATAGCCAACGTCATCTAGTTCAATTTGGCTAGTAAACAGGTCGGTATTGGGCTTATGTCCGATGGCAAAAAATAAACCATTGGACGAAATTTTTGACTCTTCGCCCGTTTGGGTATTACGGACTTTAATTCCCGTCATCAAGTTATTTTCACCGTAAACATCAATGGCTTCTGTATGCCAGTGAACGGTAACTTTCGGGTTATTCAAGACGCGATTTTGCATCGCTTTGCTGGCTCTTAATTCACCCCGACGTACCAATAAGTGAACTCGACTGCCGTATTTAGTGAGGTAGACTGCTTCTTCAGCTGCGGAATCTCCGCCACCAACAACAATTAACTCTTTACCTTTAAAAATGGGGCTGGCACCGTCACAGATTGCACAGGCAGATATACCGTTATTCCAATATTGCTTTTCGCTTGGTAAACCTAAGCGTTTTGCCGTCGCCCCTGTAGCGATAATGACGCTATTTGCCTTTACCTCTCGCTCTGTAGAAGTGATTGTAAAAGGACGTTGAGACAGGTCTACCTTAACTACATCTTCCGTATGACATTCCGTTCCCCAACGAACTGCCTGTGATCGCATTCTTTGCATTAATTCAGGACCCGTAATACCTTCGGGGAAACCTGGAAAATTTTCCACTTCGGTAGTGGTCATTAGCTGTCCACCAGGTACTCCTCCTGCCTCTAAACCTTCAAACATTAGGGGTTTTAAATTAGCTCTGGCCGCATAAATCGCTGCCGTATATCCCGCTGGACCAGAACCAATAATTACGACATTTTCTACCTGCTGATTTACCATAATTTAAACTAAATCTTAAAATACAAACTCATAACGACTCCGTTTTTTAAATTATAGCGGTTTGAATTTAAGAAATGCAAGCAAAAATTAAGCAGGACAGTCCTAAAAACTTAGCTTGAGAGCATTGACAGGAACATCATCCCAAGAAGTAACGGTACGCAGACTGGCAACCCAACCATCCTGCTTTTGTTCGTCGGTCAAATTATTAATCCAGTTTTGATGGCAATCGTTAGCAGCATCTTCATTCATACAGGCGATGCAGGCGTAAATTAATCCGCCTGGATCAATTTGTTCGTTGACCCAAATAGTCTGTTCCGACATTGTTTTTAATATTTATCCAGATGTTATCTGCAACAAATTATAGCGAGGGCAGTTTAATTCCATCATCACTGTCGGCATCGTCATTGTTGTTTAAACCAGGAATATTGGGCAGTTCGGCAGTTTTGCGACGACATTTCTTGGTAGCCACATCACAGGTAAATGCCTCACACTTCTGTTTAAAACCATCTTCTTTACATTTGGTACAAAGAATCGCTCCCGCACTGGCTGTTTTACAGTCATATCCCAATTGAGTCAGGACGCTAATACTAGCATTACCAATATCGTCTAGTAGATTTGCGGATGCGGAAGGAACAGCAGCAGCATTTAGAGAAATACAGCCGATAGAAGCAATTAATAGAGAACGAATTTTCATTAGTAATACTAGTCAAATTAAGAACTTCACCAATATTACTTCACTGCTTATAAATGTCATTAGGATACTTAGCTTTTTGATAGTACCTAGCTTTCTAGTCTTCAAGCTCTAATCATTCAGGAATTTGACTCATTTTCTCCAGATCGAGAACGACTGCCAGCTGTTCTGCGCTCATTAAACCCTCTTCTAAAACGATCTCCCGAATAGAATTGCCCGTTTCTAGTGACTTTTTAGCAACCTCCGCAGCTTTAAGATAGCCAATATGAGTATTGAGGGCTGTTACCAGAGCGAGGCTACTTTCTGCATAGGCTAAACAGCGATCGCGACGGGGAGTAATGCCTGATAAACAGCGATCGCTGAAACTATCAATAGTGTTGCCCAAAATCTCAATGCTGTGAATCAGATCGTAGGCAATTAAAGGCATCATCACGTTTAATTCTAGCTGTCCTGCTTGGGCTGCAAACGAGATCGCCGTATCATAACCCATCACCTGAAAACATACCATTGAGGTCATTTCCGCCATTACCGGGTTATACTTGCCTGGCATAATCGAAGAGCCTGGCTGAACTGCGGGCAGCTGAATTTCTTTAAATCCAGTTTGGGGACCAGAATCCATAAGACGCAAATCATGAGATATTTTGACTAAATCTTGGGCTAGATTGCGTAAACTGCTAGAAACGCTGACAAAAGGACTCATGCTCTGCATTGCTGCCATTAAGTTGGGCGCAGACTGAAGAGGTTGCTGAATAAATTCACCTAAAAGTTCTGCCACTCGGTAACGATAGTTCGGGTGAGTGTTTAATCCTGTACCCGTGGCGCTTCCCCCTAAACCGAGATCGTGGAGGTCAGCAGCAGCATTCCGGAGGCGTTGAAGATGAGCTGACAAAATTACTGACCATGCCTTGAAACCGTCTCCTAGCCTAACTGGGACAGCATCCTGCATATGAGTCCTACCAGATTTGACAATATCCTGAAATGCCGACGCTTTTTGCTCCATGGCGGCGATCGCCTTTTCCAAAGCAGGATAGAGGGTGCGATCAAGGGCAAGTAGAGAACCAACGCGAATCGCTGTAGGAATCACATCATTGGTAGACTGACCGTAGTTTACATGGTCGTTGGGGCTAACTTTTTGATAGTTACCCTTCTCGTCACCCAAAATTTCTAGGGCGCGGTTAGCCAGCACTTCATTAACGTTCATGTGGTGGGAAGTCCCCGCTCCCGCCTGATAAACATCAACCACAAACTGATCTCGCAGCTTACCGTCCAAAATTTCATCCGCTGCGGTCACAATTGCCTGACTTAGATCCTGGGGAATACAGTCTAGTTCACCATTGGCGATCGCTGTAGCTTTTTTGATCAGTACACAAGCATCAACATAAGTTGCTAGCGGTTTGATGCCGCTAATCGGAAAATTTTCTACTGCCCTGACGGTTTGAATACCATAGTAGACATTAGCGGGGATCTCTTTCGACCCCATAGAATCTTGTTCGGTGCGGTAATTGTTGCTCATCTCGCCACGGATAATTATTTGCCAAAACTCAAGATACTATATTGCGACTCCTAAGGACTGTTTTCGTTTGAATTTGCAATTTAAAGACAGAGGGGAAAAGCAAGCCAAAGAGCAAAACTATGCTTCGCAATCGCGCTAAAATTTTGGAGTAGATCATAATCTTTGCAAATAAAATTCAAATCCATGTTTCTAACTGAGTTAGCACCAGCCTTACAAAAATTACTTCAACAGCCTGTCGCTTTTGCTGGCGGTTTTGTTTCGGGAGTTTTCCACCTCAATCTCAACGAAGAGCCTTTGTCTCAGTGGTTAGAAAAGCAGGGATATAATTCTACAGGCGCTAGTCCCACCGCGACCAAAAATAGCGATCGCCCAACCTCAATCAATATTGACTAATTCTCAATTTCATTTAATTGAGCAATGTAGTTAATCCTATCCTTAGCTCAAGCTGAGAAAAAACCACATAACCTGAAGCTAGTCTTAAGCTTCAGGCTCGGTTTAAAAATCCCTTCCTAAGATATAAAAGTAGAGTTGAAGCAACTAAATATTAACGTTTAGTCCTATATTTCGTACTTAAATGCACGAAAAAATCAGGAAAGTTGTGTTGATTGGTTTCGATCGCTACACATCGAGCAAACTCTTACGCCGAAAGCCAAAAATAGCTGATGGTGAACGGTTTTAGATACTAAGAACTATAGGCTTAGGAAGGTCAAAAAGATGGAAAGTTCAAACCAAGCTGTCATTCCAGAATACAGCCTCGATAGGGATTGCCAGACTCTCTCTCAGCATGTGCTTCAGCAGTTTTCAGACTTCTCAACCCAGGCACAGGATATTAGTGCCATTATGAATCGTATTGCCCTAGCAGCGAAACTAGTTACCCGTCGCTTGAGTCGGGCTGGTTTAATGGCAGGAGCATTGGGTTTTACAGGAGAAAAAAACGTCCAAGGCGAGTCTGTAAAAAAAATGGACATCTATGCCAACGATGTATTCATCTCGGTATTTAAGCAAAGTGGCTTAGTCTGTCGCCTCGCATCAGAAGAGATGGAAGATCCTTACTATATTCCTGAAAACTGTCCTATTGGTCGCTATACCCTGCTGTACGATCCGATTGATGGTTCTTCCAACGTTGATATTAATCTCAATGTCGGCTCAATTTTTTCCCTCCGCCAGCAGGAAGGCAACGATTTGGATGGCAAAGCCAAAGACTTATTGCAGGATGGCGATCGCCAAATTGGTGCAGGCTATATTCTTTATGGACCTTCGACTGTATTAGTCTATACCTTGGGCAAGGGAGTTCATTCTTTTGTTCTCGATCCCAGCCTGGGAGAATTCATTATAGCGGATGAGAATATTACTATCCCCGAACACGGACCTGTGTATAGCGTCAACGAAGGGAACTACTGGCAGTGGGATGAATCGATTCGCGACTATATTCGCTATGTCCACCGTCACGAAGGCTACACTGCTCGCTACAGCGGAGCATTAGTCGGCGATTTTCACCGTATTTTGCTTCAGGGAGGAGTATTTCTCTATCCAGGCACAGTCGAAAAGCCTCAAGGGAAATTAAGACTGCTTTATGAATCTGCGCCCCTCGCGATGTTGGCAGAACAGGCAGGAGGTGCAGCTAGTACTGGTCAAGAACGACTGTTAAGCTATATTCCTCAAGAGCTACACCAGCGCACACCATTATTTGTGGGCAGCACCAAAGATGTGCAGCTAGTCGAATCTTTTATCCAGGAACGAGCCCGCCACGATTCCGAAGATAAAGCTTTAGTTTAAGATTGCCACCTTGGATATTAAATAGATTTCAAGTTTTGACAACAAAATCAAGACAAAGTTTTCAGTTTTTACTACAGGAGTATTTACTTAATCATGTCCACAGCAAACCCAATTTTAGCCATTGAAAACCAGTACGGTCAAAGTATCTGGATGGATAATCTCAGTCGCGATCTGATCGAGTCGGGAGAATTAAAGCAGTCGATCGCCGATCAGGGAATTCGGGGGATCACCTCTAATCCTGCCATCTTTGAAAAAGCGATCGCTGGCAATAAAATTTACGATGATGCGATCGAAGCGGGAATCAAGGCGGATAAGTCCGTCCAGGAAATCTACGAAGATTTGGTCTTCACCGATATTCGTAACGCCTGCGATGTTTTTATGCCCGTGTATGAAGAGACTGATGGTCTAGACGGTTATGTCAGTATTGAAGTACCCCCAGATTTAGCTAAAAACACCGAAAGTACAATCACCGAAGCTCGTCGCTACTACCAAACGATCGATCGCCCGAACCTGATGATCAAAATTCCTGGTACACCAGAAGGTTTACCTGCGGTAGAAAAAGCGATCGCGGAAGGTATGAGTGTTAATGTCACTCTACTCTTTTCTGTCCAAAGCTACATCGATACTGCCTGGGCATATATCAAAGGGCTGGAAGCTCGTGCAGAGGCAGGAGAAGATATAAGTAAAGTTGCTTCCGTGGCTAGTTTCTTCCTCAGTCGGATTGATGTGATGATTGATGGTCAGGTTGATGAAAAGTTGGGTGCAGCAGACGGTGATGCCAAAGCCAAATTAGAGGCAGTCAAGGGCAAAGTAGCGATCGCTAATGCGAAAGTAGCCTATCAGCAATACAAAGAAATCTTTGGTAGCGATCGCTGGAAAGCGCTAGCAGCTAAAGGAGCAAAAGTGCAGCGCTTACTCTGGGCAAGTACAGGCACAAAAAATCCTGAATATAGTGACGTGATGTATGTAGACGAATTAGTTGGACCTGATACGGTCAATACTTTACCTCCCAACACGATTGAAGCCTGTGTTGATCACTGCGATCCTGCTAGTCGAATTGAAAGCAATTTAGATGAGGCTTTTCAAGTAATTGAAGGTCTAAAAGATGATGCCGTAAATATCGATTTGGATAACGTCATGGATGCCTTGCTAGAGGAAGGAATTGATAAATTTATTAAACCCTTTGAATCTCTAATGTCATCTCTAGAATCGAAAGTCGAACAATTAGCAAAAGTGTAAGGGCCAGGATGAGGGATGAGGGATAAAGGATGAGGTAAGTATACTTACCTTTCCCCCTTGCTCTTCTTCCAGAAACGATACTAGTAACTTTTAAACAAAAGCTCATAAATCAAGCATGGTTGCAATCTTAGAAAATCCGTTACGCGTGGGATTACAGCAGGAACGTACCGCCGATCCTGCAATTATTGTTATTTTTGGCGCATCGGGAGACTTGACCCAAAGAAAGTTAATTCCCGCGATTTATCAGATTAAACGCGAGCGTCGTTTGCCTTCAGAAATGACTATTGTTGGCGTTTCTCGCCGAGATTGGAGTCACGACTATTTTCGCCAGCATCTTAAAGATGGCATGGAAGAATTTGGTCAGGGTGTTGGCAATGAGAATCTCTGGAATGACTTTGCCCAGGGAATATTTTACTGTTCGGGCAATATGGATGAGCCTGAAAGTTATGATAAATTGAAGAGTTTCTTGGCAGAACTAGATGCAAAACGTGGAACTAGAGGCAATCGCGTCTTTTATCTAGCGGTATCTCCCAAATTCTTCAAGCCAGCCCTAAAACAGCTTGGCGCAGCAGGAATGTTGGACGATCCGATCAAGAGTCGGATTGTAATCGAGAAACCTTTTGGGAAAGACTTGAGTTCGGCTAAGTCTCTTAACCGTGCAGTGCAGAGAGTTTGTCAGGAAAACCAAGTTTATCGGATCGATCATTACTTGGGCAAAGAAACCGTTCAAAACATTTTGGTATTCCGCTTTGGTAATGCTATTTTCGAACCGCTCTGGAATCGTCAGTTTGTCGACCATGTACAGATTACCGTTGCCGAAACCGTTGGGGTAGAAGAGAGAGCGGGATACTACGAAACTTCAGGTGCATTGCGGGACATGCTGCAAAATCACCTGCTGCAACTTTTTGCCATCACGGCAATGGAACCCCCTAACGCTCTTGATGCGGATAGCATTCGCAGTGAGAAAACTAAAGTTTTACAGGCAACTCATATTGCTAATGCCAGTAATTTGAACGAGTCAGCAATTCGAGCACAATATTCAGAAGGCTGGATGAAAGGCAAGCCCGTCACTGGCTATCGTCAGGAAGATGGTGTCAACCCCGAATCGACTACTCCCACCTTTGTGGCTCTCAAGCTAGAGATTGATAACTGGCGTTGGAAAGGTGTTCCCTTCTACCTCCGTACGGGTAAACGCATGCCCAAAAAAGTCACGGAAATCTCAATTCACTTCCGCGAAGTTCCTCTGTTGATTTTTCAATCTGCTGCTCAACAGACTAGTCCTAACGTTCTAACTATGAGAATTCAACCCAATGAGGGTATTTCTCTTAAGTTTGAAGCCAAAACTCCTGGTCCAGATCTAAGAACAAGAACGGTAAACATGGACTTTAGCTATGGCTCGTCCTTTGGGATGGCAACAGCGGATGCCTATCATCGCCTACTGCTCGACTGTATGTTGGGGGACCAGACTCTCTTTACCCGCGCAGATGAGGTTGAGGCAGCCTGGAATATTGTGATGCCAATTATTAACGCTTGGGAATCTCCTAGCGATCCTAGTAAAATGCCTCAGTATGAAGCGGGAACTTGGCAGCCGAACGAAGCCGAAATGATGATTAACAGTGATGGTCGTCGCTGGAGAAGGCTTTAAAGGAATTAGGGATTAGGGATTAGGGATTAGGAAATATAAACGAACATTTTCTAATTCTTTTATCTGTTAGATGTTAATTGATAAATGTTGAATGATAAGTGGTAAATGATCTATGGCTTCACCGATAGTTTCTCTACAAGCGCCCAAAGACGTCTCGATTGACGAAATTGAAGCGGAATTGCGATCGCTTTGGCAGAGTCAAGGGGCAGACGAAGATGGTGCTGCCGTTACTAGGGCTGCAACTTTTAGCCTCATTGTTTATGAACCAGACGGAACACAAAATCTGCTGGCTTCCTTAGGATTTTATACTGGTCCAATTGATGGAATTGCCGGACCTAGAACCAAGGCTGCGATTGAAGCTGCCCAGAAAGCATACAGCATGGAGGTTTCGGGTAAATCAAACCAAGAATTGCTCACCAAACTACAGCAAGAATTTGTGGTGGCAAAAGAAAAGGATAAATTAACTCCAGAAAATAAAACTGCTGCCGTCAGTTATACCCCCGATTCTTCTGGTATTACTGCCGATGTAATTGCTGCTGCCAACCCCTGCCGAATTATTACTCTCTGTCCCATCTTAGGGGAAGATACGGGAGTTACAGCCCAGGTATCTGCTTATTGCCCAATTGATAAAAAGGCAAATAATACTCTAATCTGCTGCGAATATATCACCCTTAGCGGTACAGCAGAAGCCCTCGATCGCATTGGCGGAATTATTGCCGAACTGGCGATCGCTGATTTGCCTAAGTTTATCTGGTGGAAGGCGACACCCACTCCTGAATTACCTTTATTCAAACGGCTTGTCTCCTCTAGCGACACGGTAATCTTTGATTCGAGCAGCTTTAGCGAACCAGAAGCATGTCTACAAACCCTAGCGGAATTGCTCCAGCAGGATACAGCACTAGCAGATATTAACTGGCGCAGACTTGCTCCCTGGCAAGAGTTAGCAGCAGCAGCATTCGATCCTCCAGAAAGGCGATCGGCTATTTTCGAAGTAGATCGCGTCACCATTGACTACGAAAAGGGTAATGAATCCCAGGCTCTAATGTTTTTAGGCTGGCTAGCTAGCCGTCTCAAGTGGACTCCTACGGAATATCAAATTGAAGGAGGAGATTACGATATCCGTCGAGTTAAATTTACGGATGAAAAACAACGCACGATTGAAGCGGAATTAGCCGGCTTGCCAACTGCTGACTGGGGCGAGATACCAGGAGACTTGGTCAGTCTCAAATTAACTTCTACTAACGAAAATGCTGACTGCTGTACGGTTCTCTGTTCCAGCACCACAGGCTGTATGCGAATGGAAGCTGGTGGTGGCGCACAGGCTTGCTATATCGAGCAGGTAACGCCGTTGTTTGACCAAAAAAGTGAAGAGCTACTCGGTCAACAGCTACAGAGGTGGGGAAGAGAAATGCTTTACGAAGAGAGCATGGTAATCTCTGCCCAGATTCTTAAGTTAGCTCATTAGCTAGTAAAAAAATAATTGTTGCCAGGCTAGACTTAGTTCTAGTCTTTTTTATTTATTATTTAGAAACAGACCAAACCAATAAAAACGTAGGGTATCTGTTTGATACAAAAGTAGCGAGGAAAACTTCAGAAATAATCATGAGAGCCAAAGCTACTGCCTATATTTTAAATAGGCATAACTATCAATGTAATTTTGAAATATATGACGATGATTGCAAGTTTTTAGACGAATATCCCAAAGCTAGAATAAAAGATAGGAGAGTAAATATCCTTTAAGCACCACAGATCATTGAAAAGTCACATAATCTTGCTTTTTAAGCTATTTTTATGGCAAAACTATATTTTTCAGTTTATAATTCTTGGATATTATACAGCTAGCTTACTTACGATGAGCTAGCTGTAAATCTACAATCAAACTAACTTTACTAAACTATTAAGCTGGCAGGTTTAATAGTTTTTTTCATTGGCAAAATAGGCTGCTGTACCTAGCCAGACGGCAATTGTATAACCACCAACTAAAACTGCAATTAAAGCGATCATCATGGGTGAAAGTGTCATTCTTGTTTCTCTAGTTATGTTTGCATACACAAGCTAACAACTTAGTCAACAATATTCAATTAATATTAATGATCCCCTAAAATTGTTACAAAAGTTGATTTATTCCTAAGCTCTAACTGTTAAATAATGCTCTTCACAATTGCAATATTTTCGCTTACTAAAAACATCTTTGCAGGATTTTGAACAGATAAATTATCGTTGTAATAATTATGATAAATTTATGTAATGGTCAGGTAATTATGAGAACAAGGATTGTTCACTACGAACAAAGCTAAGGTTGTCTAGGATACATTCATCATAGAAACTAATTTCAAGCTAAAAACTGTGAATTTAAAACTTTTAAAATTAAGTCAATTATTAGAGATACAAAATATTTTATTTTCTTTAATTTTAGGAAGCTAAACAGTCAAATTTTAAAAGCATCATAAAAAGGCGGAAAGATATAGATGATCTATGGTCATAAACTTCTCTGAGCCTCATACTACAGCGAGTTGTTAAATGTAGATAAAGTGAATACTCTTTCTGGGGACGAGAAACTATACAATTAATCCCTAGCAGTATAAAGGCAAGAGACATAACATATGCCCCGTCGCGAAGATCTCCACAAAATTCTCCTTCTTGGTTCAGGTCCAATTATTATTGGACAAGCCTGTGAGTTTGACTATTCGGGCACGCAAGCCTGTAAAGCATTACGAGAAGAAGGTTATGAGGTAGTCTTGGTCAACTCCAACCCTGCCTCGATTATGACCGATCCAGAAATGGCAAATCGTACCTATATCGAGCCTTTGACTCCCGAAATAGTCGAGAAGGTGATCGCGAAAGAAAAGCCAGATGCACTTCTACCAACTATGGGTGGACAAACGGCTCTCAACATTGCCGTAGCCTTGGCGAAAAATGGAGTCCTGGAAAAGCATGGAGTCGAGCTGATTGGGGCAAAACTACCCGCAATTGAAAAGGCGGAGGATCGTCTGTTGTTCAAGCAGGCGATGGAGAAGATTGGCGTCCCAATGTGTCCTTCTGGCATCGCCAATAATCTAGAAGAAGCAAAAGCGATCGCCCGAGAGATTGGCAGCTATCCACTGATTATCCGACCTGCATTTACGATGGGCGGAACAGGTGGTGGCATTGCCTACAATCAGGAAGAATATGAGTATATTTGCTCAACAGGGATCGAGGCTTCACCTGTAGATCAGATTTTAGTCGATAAGTCTTTACTCGGCTGGAAAGAGTACGAGCTAGAGGTAATGCGAGATCTGGCTGATAACGTGGTAATTATCTGCTCAATCGAGAATATTGACCCGATGGGGGTTCATACTGGGGACTCCATTACCGTTGCACCTGCTCAAACCTTAACAGACAAGGAATATCAGCGTTTGCGAGACTATTCTTTGGCAATTATCCGCGAGATTGGTGTGGAGACAGGAGGCTCTAATATTCAGTTTGCCATTAATCCTCTAGATGGTGAGGTGATTGTGATCGAAATGAACCCACGGGTGTCGAGATCTTCAGCGCTGGCTTCTAAAGCGACAGGCTTTCCGATCGCTAAATTTGCTGCCAAGCTAGCGGTAGGTTATCTGCTGAATGAAATTAATAACGACATCACGAAAAAAACTCCTGCCTCATTTGAACCTACTATTGACTATGTAGTTACGAAGGTTCCCCGTTTTGCCTTTGAGAAATTTCCTGGAACTGAACCAATTTTAACGACTCAGATGAAGTCTGTCGGGGAGGCAATGGCGATTGGTAGAACCTTTAACGAATCCTTCCAGAAAGCTCTACGTTCATTAGAAACTGGTCGTTATGGCTTTGGCTGCGATCGCCTAGAAATCTTGCCTTCAATTCCCCAGATACGCTCCAGTTTGCGGACTCCCAACCCCGAAAGAATTTTTAGCGTCTATCAGGCGCTCAAACTCGGTCTAACTCCCGAGGAAATTCATCAGCTAACGGCGATTGATATTTGGTTTCTCGATAAAATGCAGGAACTACTGCTGGTCGAAAAGTTCCTCAAGGGACACGAACTAAAAACAATTTCTGCTGAACAAATGCGGTTTGTCAAACAGCAGGGATTTAGCGATCGCCAGATTGCCTTTGCGACCAAAAATAGTGAAGACGAAGTGCGAACCTATCGCAAAAAGCTAGGAGTTCTGCCCGTTTATAAACTGGTTGATACCTGTGCTGCGGAATTCGAGGCATTTACCCCTTACTACTACTCTACCTACGAAGCGGGTGAGTCAGAGGTCACTCCTTCCGATAAACAAAAAGTAATGATCCTGGGTGGTGGTCCTAATCGGATTGGACAGGGGATTGAGTTCGATTACTGCTGTTGCCATGCAGCCTTTTCGCTTTCCGATGCGGGATACGAAACCATCATGGTCAACTCCAACCCCGAAACCGTTTCGACGGACTATGATACTAGCGATCGCCTATATTTTGAACCCTTAACTAGAGAAGATGTTCTCAACATTATTGAGGCAGAAAACCCCACGGGCATCATTGTTCAGTTTGGAGGACAAACTCCGTTGAAATTGGCGATTCCCCTACAGAAGTATATTCAGCAACCTGAGTTTAAACTTTCCCAGTCGGTAGAAACTAAAATTTGGGGTACGTCTCCCGATTCTATTGATGCAGCCGAAGATAGGGAGAGATTTGAGCAAATATTGCGAGAATTAGATATCAAACAGCCTCCTAATGGTCTAGCTCGTAGTTATAAAGAATCTCTTAGTATTGCTAACCGTATTTCTTATCCCGTAGTCGTGCGACCTTCCTATGTATTAGGGGGTCGAGCGATGCAAATTGTCTACTCCGATGCCGACCTAAAGCATTACATGACCTATGCGGTACAGGTCGAACCCGATCATCCGATCTTAATCGACAAGTTTCTGGAAAATGCTACGGAGGTTGACGTTGATGCCCTCTGCGATCAAGGTGGCAAAGTGGTGATCGGTGGAATTATGGAACACATCGAACAGGCGGGGATTCACTCCGGAGACTCTGCTTGCTCGATTCCCTATAACTCTCTTCCCGAATCGGCGATCGCTGTAATCCGTGATTGGACAACTAAATTAGCCAAAACTTTGAAGGTAGTAGGACTGATGAATATTCAGTATGCGGTGCAGGGAGAGCAGGTATATATCATTGAGGCTAATCCTCGCGCCTCCCGCACCGTACCCTATGTTTCCAAAGCTACGGGTGTTCCTTTAGCTAAAGTGGCATCTTTAATCATGTCGGGCAAGAGTCTCGAATCTTTGGGCGTAGTTGAAGAAACTATACCCAAGCATATTGCTGTCAAAGAGGCAGTCTTACCCTTTAACAAATTCCCCAGTACGGATACTCTCTTAGGACCCGAAATGCGTTCGACAGGAGAGGTAATGGGTATTGATAGCGATTTTGGGAAAGCCTTTGCTAAAGCCGAAATTGGTGCAGGGGTAGATCTTGCCCTGGAGGGAACAGTATTTGTCTCGATGAACGAAAGAGATAAGAAAGCGATCGTACCTGTGGTACAAGACTTTATCGACCTGGGCTTTAAAATCGTTGCGACTTCGGGGACACAAAAAGCCTTACAGGAAAACGGAATAAAAGATGTCGAATTAGTTCTCAAACTCCATGAAGGTCGTCCTCACGTAATTGATTCAATCAAAAATAATCAGATCCAGCTAATTATCAACACTCCCACCGGAGAAGAATCTCAAACCGATGCGCAACTAATTAGACGTATGGCGCTAGATTATAAATTGCCAATTATTACGACAATTTCTGGAGCAAAAGCCACGGTAGCTGCTATTAGATCTCTACAGTCAGAACCATTAGAAGTTAAAGCTTTACAGGAGTATATTTAA